>DATFDT010000067.1:0-8922 GCA_035251975.1 Pyrinomonadaceae bacterium
ACATATTTTCTTTACCGCCGAGGCGCAGAGGACGCAGAGGTTCCGCAGAGAAATCCTCTGGGACGTGGACTCATCAGTCATACTTATCAAACAGATAAGAACATTTAGCTTCTATTATTCCAGCGTTCAACCTATAATCAGCATCTTCGTATCAGAGCAAACTCAGAAATAACGGACCAATAGCTGGCAGCGGTGAAAACGAGTCTCCTTCTTAAGTCTGCAGCAGTGCTGTTGACTGCGCTCGCGCTCGCGGTCTTCCCGTTTGCGCGTGTGCAGGTCGACGCACAAGCGTCAGCACCCTCCTACGATCTCCTGATCACCAATGCGCGCGTTGTCGACGGCAGTGGCAATCCGTGGTTTCGCGCAGACGTCGCGATCAAAGATGGTCGCATCATGGCGCTAGGCCGTTTGAAACCGGAGACAGCAGTTCGGACTGTGGACGCGCGCGGGCAAATACTTGCTCCGGGCTTTATCGATGTACACACGCACGTCGAGTCGATCTACAGCCAGCCCGCAGCGGAAAACTTTGTGCGCATGGGCGTCACCACGCTCGTCACCGGCAACTGCGGATCGTCAACAACTGAAGTCGCGCAGTTTCTCGATCGCATAAAAGAGAGGCCACTCGCCGTCAATCTTGCCACACTCATCGCTCATGGTTCTGTTCGTCGCAAAGTCATGGGACTTGGCGATCGAGCGCCCACGCCTGAGGAGCTGAAGCAGATGGAGAGTATCGTCGAGCAGGGAATGAAAGACGGCGCCGTCGGTCTCTCGACTGGATTGATCTACGTTCCCGGAACGTATGCAAAGACTGACGAGATCGTCGCGCTCGCGCGTGTTGCCGGTCGTTACGGTGGTCTATACGCGACGCACATGCGCAACGAAGGCGACAAGGTTGCGGACGCGATTCGCGAGAGTATTCAGATCGGCGAACAAGCCGGACTGCCTGTCGAGATCTCTCACTTCAAGATCAGTAACAAGAAACTCTGGGGCCAGAGTCCGATGACGCTCGGTCTCGTTCGCGAAGCTCGAGCACGCGGACTCGTCGTCACAGTCGACCAGTACGCTTACACAGCCAGTTCGACGTCGCTCGATTCGCGTTTGCCGTCGTGGCTACGTGCCGGCGGTCTCGATGAAGCAAAGAAGCGACTCGCTGACAAAGCGACACGCGCGCGCGCAATCAACGACACGAAAGAGGCGTTGAAGCGCAGCGGTTTCAAAGACTACTCATTTGCCGTTGTCGCTTCGTACGAACCGGACAAATCATTCAACGGCAAATCGATTGCCGAGATCACGAAAGAAGTAAAGAAGAAGAGCGACGTCACCAGCCAGATCGAACAGATGCTCGAGATGTACGAAGCGGGCGGCGCGGGCATGATCTATCACGGCATGGGTGAAGACGACGTGAAGCGGATCATGCAGGAGCCGTTCACGATGATCGCGAGCGACAGTGGCGTGCGTCAGATCGACGAGAGCGTGCCGCACCCGCGTGGTTACGGTAACAACGCGCGCGTGCTTGGTCGCTACGTTCGTGAGTTGAAGTTGATCTCACTCGAGGACGCGATCAGAAAGATGACTTCGTTGCCGGCGCAGACGTTTGGGTTTCGCGATCGTGGGTTGATACGCGAAGGCTTTGCCGCCGACCTCGTGATCTTCGACGAGAACACGATCATCGATCAGGCAACTTTTGATAAGCCGCACCAGTATCCGTTAGGCATCAGTTACGTGATCGTAAACGGGGCACCCGTGATCGATAACAATCAAATGACGGCAGTGCGATCGGGAGTTGCGCTGCGTGGTTCGGGATATATACCGAGCAACTTTGCGTCAAGAGTAGACCTGCTTGGATCGGGTCAGTACAGGGAGCGGTAGCGACCTGGTCAGGATTCTTGACTCCAATTGTCGACCAGGTCGCTACCGCTCCTGTACTGACCCGATCCAACACTGATCGCAAAGACGGTAGGCGCAGAGTTTGCATGTTACGAGGGTCCACACGGACGCTTTGAAAGCTCCCGTTGATTTCAAACTGACAATGATGTTAATTGTTGCTGCGTAAGGGCTGAAGCGATACCCTAAGCGCGCCGCCAGTACGAATCTTGAAACTCGTCGTCCGAAAATCTATAGCATATCCATGATTCCGAAGAATCTGTTTGCACTCTCCCGGGTGGAAGGGCTCTGCGAATCGCGGCCTCCACTAACTAGAATTTTGAGCATCATTCAATAAAGAGGAAAAACCATGAAATTTCACCTTCGCTATGTGCGCGCTGTACTCTTTGCGGTGGCTCTGCTCGGTTTTGCACAAGTCACCCATGCCCAGGAAATCACAGGCGTCATATCCGGTACAGTGAAAGACTCCAACGGCGCGGCAGTGGCCGGCGCAACCGTAACTCTCTCAGACGCCGATAAGCAGGTAGTGGTTCGTACGGTTACCACCAATGAGAACGGAGAGTATACCGCTCCCAACCTCCTCGTCGGCTTTTACGACATCTCGGTCGAGGCGCCTAATTTCAAGAAGGCGCTTCTCAGTAGAGTCAAACTCGACGTGGGCCAGCGACGCAGCGCCGATGTCACGCTCGAAGCGGGCAACATTACCGAGTCGGTGTTGGTCGAGTCAGCCCCGGTAGCGGTTGAGCTGACTTCACCGACGGCATCGACAGTCATCAACGGCGACCAGGTGCGCCAACTCTCAATCAACAATAGAAACTTCGTTCAACTCGTGACGCTCGCTCCCGGCGTTTCGAACGATCTTGACGACCTTGTGTTCACGGGAACAAATAACCCTGACACGCAAACTGTGAATCGGACGCTCATTTCCGTTAACGGCGCCCGCAGCACACAGAACACCTTCACGGTTGACGGCGCCGACGTAACAGACCGCGGTTCGAACCTCACCATTCAGGCATATCCAAGCATTGACTCCATCGGTGAGTTCAAAGTGCTGCGGAGTTTGTATCCGGCCGAATCAGGTCGCAGCGGTGGTGGACAAGTAAACATCGTAACCCGCGCCGGCGGCGACGCCTTTCACGGTAGCGCCTTCGAATTCATTCGCAACGAGGCTTTCAACGCTAACGACTTTCAGACCAATCGAACACCTGCACTGGCAGCGGCGTTTGGCCGTGACGACAACGGAAAAATCCGTCGCAAACCATTCCGCTATAATAATTACGGATTCACCGTTGGCGGTCCTGTTTACGTACTCAAGTTTGGCGAAGGAAGCGGTGGAATCGGAAAGAAACTCGAGCGAACCTTCTTCTTCTTCTCGGAAGAGCAACGCCGCGATACACGTTATCCAACGCTCTCCACGCGTAACGCCAGCGGCGCCGTTCCGTCGGCGCTGATGAAACAGGGGATTTTCCCCATCCCGATCTGCTTGAGCGCTGCAAACACTACAGCCACAGGTTGCACGTCAGTTCTACCTGCGGGAACGCCACTCAGCAGTATGACGCCCGTAAGTGGCGTCGCTCAGCAATACATCAACCAGATCTGGAACAAGGTGCCGAATCCAACCGATGCAGCAACGCTGCAACTGGACTTCCCGGATATTAACGTTGCCAAGTTTCGTCAGGAGATTATCCGAGTCGATCACACAGTTAATGATCGCTTGAGCTTCTTCTACCGTTTCGAGCACGACAAGATTCCCACGGAGGACGCTGACGGAACAATTGGGGGACGCTCCAATCTTCCTTTTGTTAACCGCACGGAGTCTGATTCGCCCGGAAAGACTCATTCGGCGAACATGATTTATACGCCGAATCCAAACATGATCTTCGAGGGCCGTTTCACCTACGGGTACGGTGCGATCTACATCGACACAGTGGGCTTACTCGCGAAGAGCGTGTCGCCGATCGCCGTCAATCTGCCTTATGAGAGCGTCAGAGACACGGTGCCAATCGTAGCGGTGGCCGGCTTCAATTCGCTCACCGGCTTCAGCAACTATATCGATCCTTCGTCGAAGGGAAACATTGCCGGCAACTTCACCTGGATTCGTGGCAGCCACTCGATGAAATACGGTCTCATGTTGTCGCACAATACGAAGATGGAGAACGCGTTGTCGGGAACGAATCAGGGTCAATTCAACGTCTTTAGCAACACTGTCTCATCGGTTGCCACTCCGGCGTGCCAGCGAGCTAACGGTCTCGCTGTCAGCGCGATAAACACTCTCTACCAGAACTGGGCTTGCTTCATGATGGGTAAGAACGTGACGTTCACCCAGTCGAAGCTGGACCTGACAGTGGATATGCGCCAGAAGTCGGTCGAGTGGTTTGCACAGGATGAATGGCGTGCGCGTAATAATCTGACGCTCAGTCTCGGCGTTCGCTACTCCTACTTCGGACCTCCTTACGATCGCAACGGAGTGCTTGCGAATTTCGACCCCAGTCTTTGGAGAGCCTCCGATGCACCAATCGTCACCGGCGCTGGAAACCGCCGCGTTGGCAGCGGAAACTTCTGCAACGGCATGATTGTTAACGCGCAGAATGTTCAAACTGGCCCAGCCGCTTTCAATTGCCGGCCCACGGCTTCGCCCTTTGGTAAATACGTGTACGAGGCCTCGAAGCATGACTTTGCGCCGCGCATCGGCGTCGCCTGGGATCCGTTCCATAAAGGCCTGACTTCGGTTCGACTCGGCTATGGCTGGTATCATGAACAGTTAGCGTTGAGTCCCGCAGAGCTGCTGGCGTTGAATCCGCCGTTCCAGGAGACTGCGACACAAACCATAACCAGTATGGACCAGCCGATTGCGCCAGGAGCTGCCATTCCAGTCGTGGCCTCCGCGACTCCGGCATCTATTCGCGCTATCCAGACGGATCTTGACACGCCGTACATGCAGCATTGGTCGCTTGATGTGCAGCATCAGATTGGAAGCAACACCATTTTCACGATTGGTTACTATGGTTCCAAGGGAACGCACCTCAACGGCAACACCGAATACAACAATCTACCGGTAGGCTTCGCCATTAACTCGCAATGCGCTACCGGCGCCGCGGCATTGCAGGATCCGGGTGTGGTCACAACGCGGTGCATGGTGCCTGGTACGGCGCTCACTGCAACGCCGACCATCTTCGATCAGATCCGGCCCTTCCGTGGTTATCGATCGATCAACGTGCTCGAAACGCGATACAACTCGAATTACCACAGCCTGCAGGCCTATCTGCAGCATCGCTTCTCGGGCGCTTCGCAGTTGAACTTCGCTTATACCTGGTCGAAGAACCTGACTGATAATCAGACCTCTTCGGTCAATACTGCGCCTCAGGATGCGAACAACATCAGAAACGAGTACAGCCGGGCGATTCTCGATCGCCGTCACGTAGTTTCTTTCAACTGGATTTATGAGTTGCCCTTCTTCGCAAAATCGAACGGGTTAACCCATACGGTGTTGGGAGGATGGCAGGTATCCGGCATCGGCAGCTACTACACGGGTCTGCCGTTTACAGTGACGAGCGCCACCTATGACACCGCTGGAATCGGTTTCATCCCGTCAATCGTAGCTGGTGGTCGACCGCGACTGCTATGCGATCCGAACGAGAACGCGCCGCACACTGTCGACCAGTGGTTCAACGGAGCGTGCTTTGCGAAGCAAACTCCTGCCGGTGCTACCGGTATACAGAATGTGCCGGGAGATGCTTCGCGAGGCGCGGTTGATGGTCCACCGACGACGCGCGTGGATTTCACTTTGTCGAAGTACTTCCGTTTCACTGAGAGCACCTCGATTCAGTTCCGTGCTGAGGCGTTCAATGTGTTCAATCACACGAACTTCCGAAACTTGAGCGTGAGCAGAGCAATCACCAGTGAAAACGTCTTTGGTTCGGTGACGAGTTTCCGTGATCCACGCATCCTGCAATTCGGTTTGAAGTTTGTGTTCTAAGCTTCAACTGGCTTTGCCCGAAAAGTCTGATTTCTCTGTGCAACCTTTGCGTTCTCTGAGTCTCTGTGGTTGTTTTTCCTAAACAATCTTCACCACAGAGGCACAGAGAGCGCAGAGACTGCACAGAGAAGAGCATGTTTAACGACTTTTCGGGCAAAGCCACTTCAACTCATTTTGTAATTAAAAATGCCCGCATTGTTACTGCTACAATGCGGGTATTAACTTTATGACGACACTGTTACTGAAAAATGCGAACGTGGTGTTGCCCGAGCGAGAGGTGCAGGCTTCTGTCCTCATCGAAGACGGACGGATAGTTTCGCTCGATGCGGGTGAGGGGGACGAAGAGATCGATCTCGCGGGCACAACCCTGCTGCCTGGTTTTATCGATGTTCACATCCATGGGGCAGCCGATATTGACGTGATGGATGCCACGCCGGCGGGCTTGCGTGAAGTGTCGGAATATCTCGCGTGGCAAGGTGTGACGAGTTGGTTGCCGACGTTTGTGCCGGCCAGTGATGAGCATTATCGGCACGCGATTGCCGCGATCTCAGAAGCGATGGATGGGCCGGGCGCGCGTGTCTTGGGTGTGCATTATGAAGGACCGTTTGTGAATACGGCGCAGTGTGGAGCGTTACATACTGAATACTTCAAGACTTACTCCAGTGTTGAAGATCTCGATTCACTGCCATTGCCATCGACCGGCGTGCGCATGATCACGATGGCGCCTGAGGTTGCAGGTGGAGTCGAGCTCGTGCGCGAGTTGAAGCGGCGTGGTTGGGTGATCTCGATCGGTCACACACGCGCCGGATTGGAAGTGCTGGACCAAGCGTGTGACGCCGGCGCGCGCCACATGACGCACTTCATGAATGCGATGGCGCCGTTACATCATCGCAGTCCCGGCCCGGTCGCGTGGGGCTTGTCACGCGACGATGTGACGGTCGATGTTATTGCCGACGGCATTCATCTCGATCCCTTCATGCTGCGACTGTTGTTGAAGATTAAGGGCGTCAACGGCATCAGTTTAATCAGCGACGCGATTGCCGCGGCCGGGAAGGGTGATGGCGATTACGACATCTGGGGCGAGACGATCAGCGTGAAGAACGGCCGGACGGCGAATGCCCACGGTAGTATCGCAGGTTCAGTGATCAGCATGCTCGACGCGGTGCAATTACTGCACTCACTCGGCGTATCGTACGTCGACCTCGCCCGCATGGCCTCATCGAATCCGGCACGCCTGCTTGGTGTCGATCATGAGTGCGGCTCGATCGAAGTCGGTAAACGCGCCGACCTTGTAGCTCTTGATCAGTCAGATCTCCGTCCAAAATCCGTGTTAATCCGTGGCCGGTTTTCTTCGTAACCCATACGCGCCGATGATGACCAACGCAAACCCGATTAAAACGTGCAGCACGTCATCAACGAACGTCCAATGGAAATACTCGATTGGTGTTAACCCGAATACACTCGCCACCGCCTGGTAAAGATCGATTAATCCGAAACCGAAGTTGAACAAGCTCGTCAGTAGCTCGCTCTTCGTCATCACCAACAAGAGCCCAATCGCGCCGAAGAGGATGTGAAACAAATTATACGGCGCCGCTCCGCTGGTGAGACTGTATCGCTCAGGTATGACGAACCCCGCGATACCTATCAATATCAAGATGGGCGCGAAGATCGTAAGTGTCTTCTGATTGAGGCTCATGACTCGTAGTAACCGGCAGCTTCGTAAGCCTGGTCCACGATCTCAATCGGATGGCAGACGCGGAGTTTCATTCCTGACAAGCACGCGCCCGCACCGATGTGCATCTGGCAGCCGGGATTGCCGGTAGCGAGTATACCAGCACCCGTCTCTTTAATGTGGTCTAACTTTTCGTTCAGCACGCGCTGCGACATCTCGGGCTGGAGCAGGTTGTAAATGCCGGCCGCGCCGCAACATCTCTCCGTGCCGTTGAGCGCCACAAAATCCTTGCCCGTAACGGATCGCAGCATGCGTTCGGAAGCTTCGCCACTGCGTTGTCCATACATGAGGTGACATGAGCTGTCGTAAGTCACGCTTTGGTCCATCGGACTGGGCGCCGTTCGCATTTCGGTAGTCGCGAGTTGCTGGCTGACGTCGCGAACACGCGCGCTGAATCTCAGCGCTTTCTCGGCAAGTTCTTCATCATTCGCAAACAGATGTGCGTAGGTTGTCAGCATCGCCCCGCAACCACCAGCGTTCGTGATAATGGGCGCCTCCGAATCAAAAGCCGCGATATTCCGTCGCGCAAGCTCGCGCGCGCCTTCGAGATCTCCGGCATGTGCGTGCAACGCCCCACAACACACTTGTCCTGCCGGCATCTCCACCTCGAAATTATTCGCTTCCAACACGCGCTCAGTCGCCCGATTCACACGCGCAAACAGCCCCTCACCCACACACCCTTTAAACAACGCCACATTCTCAGCCGCTGCTTTGCGTCTTCCGACGCGCCTTTGCGCCGCTGCGTGAGAAACACCCTTCGAGCTCTCAAGCAGCGCTATTCCAAACTCAGCGCGCTTCTGCATCAACCCGGTCTTCAACAACAATCGCGCCAGCCCCACATCGCGAAAAACGCGCGACGCCCCAAAGAACATCCGCAACCGCCACGGCGACAACCACACGTGCTTCAACACAAACCGCAACAGCCTGTTAGCCAGATCAGATTTCGGCTGCGCTTCAAGTAGAACTTCGCGGCTCGCCTCGAGCAGTTGCCCATACTCAACACCCGCGGGACACACCTGCTCACACGCGCGACACCCCAGACACCGATCGATATGTGTCGCAAACGCCGTCGACGTCTTCTCGAGTCGCCCTTCCGCCACCGCGCGCATCAGATATAACCGCCCGCGTGGCCCATCATTCTCATTTCCGGTGATGACGTAAGTCGGACACGCCTCGAGACACAGCCCGCAATGGATGCAGGCCAGCAGTTTGTCTTCGTAACCAGTCGCGAGTTTTTCCAATTGTTTGGGCATACGGGCGGCCACGGAGGGCCGCCCCTACAGTTGTTGCTCATCGGGCGCATTCGACGAAGTTGCGTGATATGCCACAA
>DATFDT010000068.1:0-3951 GCA_035251975.1 Pyrinomonadaceae bacterium
GATCTTCGGTGCGTAAAACTGATGATATCTAAGACGTGAGAGCGCATTCGGCCTGGTGTGATCGCCGTTCCAGCAATGCTCGGCGCGGGGCTCGTAATCCACTACCCCGCCATACTGCGGATTCTTCGTAGTCTTCAGAAAATCCTCAACCAGGTAAACCGCATTGTTTAGAAAGTAGTTGTCAGCTTCGCCGACGTAAATGTGCAGCTTGCCCTCGAGCTTCGGACCCATCTTGGCCCAGTCGCGCTTCAGTATGTAACCGAGATCGTAATTCTCACGCCAGTACTCAGCCACCGAGCGATCGATCTTACCCGTCAACTTGTCCCAGATCGGTTTTGGATAACCATCGCTGCCGACCGGCGAATACACCGCCTGCCAGATATCCCACTGCCCACCGGAACGGCTATTGGTTCCGAGTGCGAGCTCCATGTGGTTCATGTCCTCGACAGTCGCAGACAGCTCGCCGAGATAGTTTCGCTTGCCGGGCCGCGGCATATGTTTCCACTTCGAATCGGCGTAGTAAGCATTCTCGTGCTCGTAGATGTTGACGACGGTGTAAGCGCGAAAATCGATTGGATCAGGACACGCGATCCATGAACCGTTGTATTCATCCGGATAGAACATCTGCGCTGCCATCGCTTCCCAGCCCCCGGTCGATCCGCCGTAGAGAAACCGCGCCCAACCTTTGCCGATGCCGCGAAAACGCTTCTCGATCTCCGGAATCAACTCGTACGTGATCGCGTCGCCGTATGGACCAAGGTTGGCGGAATTGACCGCGTAGGAATCGTCGTAGTACGGGTTTGCGTGCTGGATCTCGACGATCAGGAAGCGCGGAAAGTTTGGACCAGTCCACTCTTTGTAAAACTGGTATGCGTGCTCCTGGACAATGCGGTTGTAGCCGGAGAGTTTGAAGCGTTCGTTGTAGTCGGGCTTGAGATTTGGATCCGGCGGAGTCTCGCGAAAGCCGCCAAAGTCCGCCGGGAAGTGTCCGTGAAAGATGACGAGGGGATAACGAGCTTCAGAGTGCGCGTCGAATCCTTCCGGCAGCAGCACGTGCGCGCCGAGATGCATCGGGCGGCCCCAGAACTTTGTTAAGCGTTCACTCTGAATACGGATGTGCTTGATATACTTCGTGTCTTTCGGCGGCTCGATCGTTGGGATCACTTTATCGAGCGTGATGGGAATCGATTGTGTGCCGGCCTCGATGCGAATCTGTTTGGGCGTGCTGTAGAGATTGCCGGGCGCGCGACTCCACTGCTGGCCTTCACCACGATCCATCGGCAACTTCACGGTGTGACCATCGGCACGTTTGAAAGTCTCGTAGCGATGGAGCAGCGCCTGCACCCAGTACTCACCAGGTTTCACGTCCGCGAGACTGCGCACGGGATAGCCGAAGGCGCTCTGGTCCACCGTTTTCTTGTCACCGGCTTTCCAGGCATCGACGTCGATGCCGAAGACTTGCTGTGTAGTTAAGTCTTCGCTGATCTGGAGGCGCGGTTCGCGTTCATTGTTGGTGGAGATCAAAAGGAGCAGTCGTCCGTCCAGTGGTTCTTTACTTGAGGTTTCGGGGTAGGAGATCTCGAAGCGAACGTTTGGGGGTTCGGGTGATTTCAACTCCGCAGCGGTAGGGAATAAAACTATTACCAGCAACGCGAGTTTGATCGTGATCAGTCTTTTCATTCGCTCTGCTCCTCAGTCAGTTTGTCTCACGCAAAGGCGCAAAGAGGCAAAGTAAAACCCCGATTCGTTCTTTCTTTGCGCCTTTGCGCGAAACTAAGCTTAAAACCTATGTCTCCACTGGTAAACCTTCAAGACGCATAATTGTCAGTGCGTTCGTCGTGGGGCATGGTCCCGATCGCAAGCGGTAATCGAAAACCATCCTGCCATCGCGCACCTCTTCCCGGAAGTGCTGGTTCACAACTCCCTCTATTTCATCACCAAGCTTGATCAACTCGAGATCGTGTGTTGCAACCAATCCGACCGATCTACCTTGAGCCAGCCTGCGGATGTAAGACCGACTTCCGATTAGTCGTTCACGACTGTTCGTGCCGCGAAAGATCTCGTCTATCAAAAATAGTACCGGCAATGGATTATCCATTTCGGCAGCGGCAAGCAACGCTTGTAGTCGTTTCACTTCAGCATAAAAATACGAGAGCCCGTCCTGCACCGAATCATTCACCTTGATGCAAGTGAAGATTCGAAACAATGACGTCTGCAAGTGTTCCGCGTTTACCGGCGCGCCGGCGTACGCGAGCACAAGGTTTACGCCGATCGTTCGGAGAAAAGTGCTCTTCCCCGCCATGTTTGAGCCCGTCAGAATTACGATTCTTTGGTCGTGATCCAGGTCGAAGTCGTTGCACACCTTGGACTTCGGCTTCAGTAATGGATGCCCAAGACCACGGGCGTCAATTTGATCCATTTCCGGACTCAATACAGGAAACTCGTAATGCGGATTCAGGTAAGCGAAGTTTGCCAGCGAGTTTAGGGCTTCGAGCTCGTACCATGCGTCCAGCCAGCGCGGCAGTTGGTGCGCGATCTCGGCCTTGACCAGTTCGAGGCGATGCGTGAAATAAAAGGCCCACGGCATTAGCAGGTGGACCAGCAACCATAGAATCGGATTGGTGCGCAGTCCGAGCGCCGCGGCCAAACGTCCTAGTCGTCTCATTTCCGTTGAAGGACGTTTACCTTTGTCGACGAACGGCGCACAAATCTCAGCGAGGCCCGGTGCGTTTTGACACTTTCGCGACTCCAGGTAAGCAAACACCACCTTGAAATGCGTCAACGTCTTTTCGAGTTCATGCAACTCGTCCCAGGCCGTTGCGATGCGCTGTTGTTTGATGATCATCGCGCCCATGTAGATCAGAAACGTGATGGGCCAGATCTGTGGAATTAGTTTAAAGCTGCCGAGTAAAACGCAGACGATGTTCAGCGTAGAGAGAACGAAGAGAAACACTACTGTCGGCAATAACGAGCCTTGAGGAAGACTACGCTCGAGCCAATCGACGAGTTTGCTCGAATCCCAGAGGCTTCGCTTGCGCGATTGCCCTGTGTTGATGCGAGCAACAGCGGAGAGCAGTTGCAGTTTGTCGCGGAACACGGAATGGTCCTTCAACTCGTGAACCAATACCTGCCGGCGTTTGATCAACTGTGCATCGGGTCGAACGCTCAGCAGCCACGACCTCAGTCTCTCGCTGCCTTCTCGAGTGACGGCACAATCGATTAAGCGGTGCAGCGAACGCTCGCCGGTGATGTCGAGATCCGTTTCAAAGGGATGTTCCTTCGAGGAAAGTGTCGCTGGATCTCCGTGCGGGATTCGATCCCAATCCAGTTGAATTCGTGCAATCTGAACTTGTTTGATTTCGGCGAGGACCGAATTGCGCAAGAGACTGTCGCGCACCCGGTTATGAAAGATACTGACTACTAAAAACAAAAGAGCGATTAGCGTAGCAACAAGCCACGCCACCCTACTGCCGGCAAAATTGCAAAACACGAGGGCCAGCAGCGCGCCGCTTACGAAGATGATTCTGCGCGCGTTCCAATACTTACGACTGATTTCGTTAAGAACACTTTCCCTGCGTCGCAGGCGCGCGATCTGCTTGTCGAGTTGAATTAAACGAGTCATGCTTGTCGGTACTAGGAGATTGCCATTCAAGCGTTGATGCGTCAATTGCAAGCCAAAGCTGCGGCGTCGAACTTCACGATCGAGGAGACTCGAGAGACGCCCACGCCACTGCTCGGCTTTGAGTCCACGAAGCACGCGACTTGTATCAGGTTGGTGAGTGGGAATACGAAGTGCGACCACTGCTGCGTAACCCCGTCGAACATCCAGAGCTCTTTGCAAACGGTGCAATTATCAACCGCCGCCTCGAAATTCTGACTTCCTTACTCGAATCAAACAATCCTTCGCTCACCTTAGCGCGCCTTCTCAGGGCGTTATTTTTAGGGGCGGCA
>DATFDT010000069.1:0-7116 GCA_035251975.1 Pyrinomonadaceae bacterium
AGATCATGCAAGCTGCGGCAGACATCGCTGCCGAGGCGCATTGCGAGGCGATGAAGGCAGCCAAGCCTGGCATGCAGGAATACCAGCTCGAGGCGTTGATCGAGCAGGTATTCCGGCGGCATGGCGCCTCGGGTCCGGCGTATACGTCGATTGTCGGCGCTGGTCCAAACGCGACCGTGCTTCACTACATCAACAACGACGGTGAGCTTCGCGACGGCGACTTGTTGTTGCTCGATGCGGGTGCTGAGTACAAGGGTTATGCTTCCGACATCACGCGCACTTTTCCGATCAATGGTCGTTACACGAAGGCGCAGCGAGAGATTTACGACCTCGTGTTGAAAGCGCAGATGGCGTGTGTGGAGATGGTGCGACCGGGCACGACGCACGATCAGTTGAAGCAGCATTCGATCGAAGTGCTGACGGAAGGGATGGTCGAGCTTGGATTGCTGAAAGGCAAACCCGAAGAGCTGATCAAAGAGAAGAAGTACGAGCAGTTTTACATGCACGGGCTCGGGCACATGCTTGGCATTGACGTGCATGATGTCGGGCGATATTACTTCGGGAAGGAGTCACGCGCGCTCGAAGCGGGTGTGGTGATGACTGTCGAGCCGGGATTGTACATTGCGCCTGATACGAAGGACGTGCCGGATCAGTATCTCGGGATCGGCGTGCGGATCGAGGATGATGTGCTGTGCACGAACAATGGACCGAGGGTTTTGACGCACAAAGTCCCAAAGCACGCCGAGGAGATAGAGCAGTTGATGAGACAGGATTAACAAGATGTTTCAAGATTTACATGTAAATCCTGTTCAATCTTGTAAATCCTGTCTACTGCATCTTCTGAATAATGGCGTCCGCGAATTCAGCCGTTTTTGCTGTGCCGCCGATGTCGCGTGTTCGGACTTTTCCTTCTTCAAAGACGGTGAGCATCGCGGTTTCGACCCGATCCGCGGCTTCGCGCTCGCCGATGTAGCGCAACATCAGAATGCCGGATTGTAGTAGCGCAGTGGGGTTGGCGATGCCCTGACCAGCTATGTCGGGTGCAGAACCGTGTACTGCTTCGAATACCGCGCCTTTCTCGCCGATGTTTGCGCCCGGCACTAAGCCCAGGCCGCCAACAAGTCCAGCACATAAATCTGAGACGATGTCGCCGTAGAGATTCTCGAGCAGCATGATGTCAAACTGTTCGGGACGCATCACGAGCTGCATGCATGCGTTGTCGACGATCTTGTCGTCTGCCTCGATCTCCGGATAGTCCACACTGACGCGACGGAAGCAGTCGAGAAACAGACCATCAGACAGCTTCATGATGTTCGCTTTATGAACCGCCGTCACTTTTTTACGCGATTCGCGCCTCGCATGCTCAAAAGCAAAACGCGCAATGCGTGTCGAAGCCTTCTCCGTGATGATTTTCAAACTCTCAACCACGCCCGGCACGACGACGTGTTCCAAGCCCGCATATAAACTCTCCGTGTTCTCACGCACCACGATCAGATCGAGCTCGGGATAACGACACGGCACATTCGGCAACGCGCGCACCGGGCGCAGGTTCGCGTAAAGATCCAACGTCTTACGCAGTCCAACGTTGACTGAAGTAAAACCTTTGCCGACCGGCGTCGTGATTGGTCCCTTGAGCGCGACCTTGTTGCGCAGGATCGAATCGAGCAGCTCTTTCGGCAATGTTTCGCCGAATTTTTCGAGGGCCTGTGCGCCTGCGTAATGAGTCTCCCACTGGATCTCAACACCCGACGCCTCGATGATTCGCACTACGTTTGAGGCGACTTCAGGGCCAATGCCGTCGCCCGGAATCAGTGTGATAGCATGCATGGTCACAGCATACAACAATAGGTCAGATCGGTCCTACAGGGCCTATTTGCGATGAGAAATCAGTACGAGATTATTATTGTTGGTGGCGGCGTCATTGGGCTAACCATTGCGCGTGCGCTTGCGTTGCGTGGCGTGCGTGATGTTTGTCTAGTTGAGCGCGGGAGACTCGGCACGGAAGCATCGTGGGCGGCGGCTGGGATGTTGTTGCCGCAGGTCGAAGCCGACGCACCGGACGAGTTTTTCAATCTCGCTTGTCAGAGCCGCGATCTGTATCCGGGTTTTGCGGCAGCGTTACGCGAAGAGACGGGAATCGACGTCGAGCTAGACACAACCGGAACGCTCTATCTCGCCCTCACGGAAACGGATCACGAAGAAATCGAAAAACGATACGAGTGGCAAACACAGGCGGGACTGTCTGTTGAACGACTGAGCAGTGCGGAGGCGCGTGAGTTGGAACCATGTATCTCCGAAGCGACGCTCGGTGCTTTGCGGTTTCCGAAAGACATCCAGGTTGAGAATCGTCGACTGCTCAGTGCCCTCGCAAACAGCGTAACGAAGCTCGGCGTCGATATCGCAACACAAACAACTGTCGAGTCTGTAAACATCGAGGGCAACCGCGTGCGCTGCGTGCAGACATCTCGCGGCGCGATCAATTGTCCAACGGTTGTGATTGCTGCCGGCACGTGGTCGAGTTTCATTAAGGCGCCAGTGCCCACGATCGAGCCCGTTCGCGGTCAAATGATCTGTCTCGAAGCGAAGCCGCAGGTAACGCGACACGTGCTCTACAGCCCGCGAGGTTACATCGTGCCGCGCCATGATGGACGGTTACTGGCCGGCTCGACGAGCGAACACGCCGGCTTCGCAAAGTGCGTCACAGCAGGCGGAATCGCCACGATTCTTCGGAATGCGCTCGAGATTTCCGCCGGAATTTCGGATTTGCCCGTGATCGATACCTGGGCTGGTTTGCGCCCGCGCGCCGCTGACGGTTTGCCTGTCATCGGTCCTTGTGATGAAATTGACGGGCTCTTTTATGCAACCGGGCATTACCGAAACGGAATCCTACTGGCTCCTTTAACTGGTGAACTGATTTCCAAAGCTATTGTTTCCTCTCAAAGATGATTAAAGCTGTTTTCTTATTTGTTCTACTCGCTGCCATCTCGACGTTTGCGCAGGGCCTCGCTCCTGCCGTCAAAGCCGACGGCAAGCCTGACAAGCGTTCGGCGCAGGAATTATTTGAAGAAGCCAACGGGTATCTGGGACGTCGTTTTCAGGAATTCAACAAACAAAAACTTCCCTACGATCCAAAACTCGAAGCACAGACGAAGAAAGAGCAAAAAGATCTCGCAGTAAAAAACGCGGCAACCTTGCAAGCGCGCGGCTCCTTGAAAGGCGACGATCTTTACTACCTCGGCATGCTTCATCATCTCGCCGCTGACGCTGACGCCTCGCTCGCGACGATGCGCCTGCTGCTCAAAGACGATCCCGACGGACAAAAAGCGCAGGCTGCTCGTAACGTTGTCGTTCTTTACTCAGTCAAAAAGGATCGCATCTCTGAAGCGACGGCAGCAGTGGATACGTACCATCGTCATCAACCGCAGAGCGCAGACGATCTTTATCGCATGGAGCTTCTGATCACTGACTGGTACCTGCGCGCGAAAGACCACGCGCCGATGACCACACACGCAAAGCAAATGCTCGTCGCGGCGAAGAAGTTTATCGAGACGAATAAAGACGAGGTCGTCAAGCGCGATGAGATGTTGTTGAAGTCGACTGTGCTGATCGCTGATTCCTACTTGAAAACAGATCAGAAGAAGTTAGCGATTAGCGCGTTGACAGACTTGCGACGCATCGCGATCCAGTTGCCGTCCGCGAATCTTTATAAAGATGCCACGGTACGTTTGATGCGGCTCGATCCGGAGTTGAATACAGACCAGCTTTTCGACGATAGTCTCGTTGCGAAGAACGCCACGTTGCCGGAGCTGAACGCGGATGAGTGGATCGAGCAGCAGCCGAAAAAGTTGGCAGACTTTCGCGGGCAGGTTGTTTTGATCGACTTCTGGGCGACGTGGTGTGGTCCATGCCGTTACACGCTGCCGAATCTGGCGCGCTGGCAGAATGCATATAAGAGCAAGGGACTCGTGATCCTGGGCGTGACCAAGTACTATGGACGCGGCGGCGGGAAAGAGTTAAACGAGGTCGAAGAGCTGGCCTTTTTGCGCGACTTCCGAACGCGGAATAAGCTGCCGTACGGATTCCTCGTCGAGGATGGGGAAAAGAATGAATTTAACTACGGCGTGTTTTCGATTCCCACGTCGTTTCTGATCGATCGCAAGGGTATGGTGCGTTACATCTCGCTCGGCGCAAGTGAAGAGGAGATTGCGCGATTGGGCGACTTGATCAAGCAATTAGTCGAAGAGAAGTAGTTTTAGACAGGATTTACAAGATTCTTCAGGATTGACATGTAAATCTTGTAAGCATCTTGTCAATCCTGTTAACAACGGCTTTACCACTATGGACGACACAGGAATTACGTTATTCAGAATCATTATTTCATTTGCGGCGGGGATTCTCTCGTTTCTGTCGCCGTGCGTTTTACCGCTCGTGCCCGGCTACATCTCGCTGATGTCGGGCGTCAGCATCGACAATCTTAAAGAAGGCGTGAGCAACCGGCGCGCGGTGATCATCAACTCGCTCGCGTTCAATGCCGGCTTGTCGGTCATCTTTCTCGTGCTCGGTACAACTGCGGGTCTCGTCGGCGCGGCGATCACGAGCAATCCGTGGGTGCGAATAATTGGCGGCCTCGTCATCATCGCTTTCGGCCTGCAACTGATCGGACTACTAAAGATCGGAGCGCTCTACAAAGACACACGTTTCTTCTCGAGTGAGAAGCCGCGTGGCGTGCTCGGCTCCGCCGCTTTGGGTATGGCGTTCGCCGCCGGCTGGACGCCGTGCATTGGCCCAATTCTCGGCGGCATCATCGGTCTCGCAGCGACAAGCGGTGGCTGGCGCAGCGGCCTCGTCCTTTCAGCGTTTTACTCCGCAGGTCTCGCAGTGCCGTTTCTGCTGACCGGCCTCGGTATCAATCAGTTTCTGGGTTTCTACAAAAACTTCCGCCGGCACCTGCACAAGGTTGAGGTTGTGTCTGGCGTCGTGCTGATTCTCGTCGGACTGCTCGTGATGAGTGGTCAATCGACTTTGCTCGCCAGCTCGAAATTCATGGCCCTCGTTCCGAATGCGGAAGGTTTGCTGAATCGCTGGTTCAAGACTGAAACGCCGCCAGCCAAAGAAACTACAGCGACCGCAAACACAAACTTCGAAATGGCGCCGGATGTTGAGTTTCAAACACTCGCAGGTAAACCGTTTCGACTCAAGGAACTCCAGGGCC
This sequence comes from Pyrinomonadaceae bacterium, assembly GCA_035251975.1. GTDB lineage: Bacteria > Acidobacteriota > Blastocatellia > Pyrinomonadales > Pyrinomonadaceae > PSRF01. The sequence goes on from DATFDT010000069.1 coordinate 5,213, forward strand.
AGGTCGTGCTGTTAAACTTCTGGGCCACTTACTGCATTCCGTGTCGCGAAGAGATTCCCGCTTTGAACGCATTGCAGCACGAGCTCCAGCCGCAGGGATTGAAGATCGTTGGCGCGTCGCTCGACGACAGTGCTGACGGTGTGAACGCTTACCAGCAGGAAGTCGCGAAATTTGAATACGACGTCTTGCTAGGTGGTAGTGATGCCAAGGTAAAATTCCAGCAGTCGGTATTGCCGACAACTTATCTGATCGATCGCCAGGGACGCATTCGCCAGAAGATAATCGGCGCCCGCGACAAGGCCGCGTGGGAAGCTGCGGTCAAGCCGTTGCTGGCTGAAACGCCTGCAACCGCGAGCGCCGCCAAATAATGGAGTAGTACCATGAAGAAACTCTTATTCGTCCTCTCTATTCTCGCACTCGCCATTTCACCTTTGGTTGCGCGTGCGCAGGCCGGTCACGAGTATTCGCCGCTCACCGAGACGACGGTGAACTACAAAAACTGGAAGCTGCCAAATCTAACGGCTGACAAGTCGGAAGACTTGCGCGAGCTGATGGCGGGCAAGAAGCTCGTGATGATCGTTTACTTCGCCCCGTGGTGCGGAAACTGGAAAAACGAAGCGCCTATCGCGGCCAAGTTGTACGAGAAGTACAAGGCGCAGGGGTTTCAGGTGATCGGTGTCAGCGAATATGCGTCGAAGGACGACGTGCGCAACTATTTCGGCAAGGATGGTCCACCGTATCCAATTGTGACTGAGTCGGAGACGAGGGAAGACAAGCAGAAGACCGCGCATTACGGCTACCGTCAACTCACGGGCGACAAGCGCAACTGGGGTTCGCCGTGGAACATCTTTCTCGAGCCCGAGAAGGTCAATGCCAAAGGTGATGTGCTCACCGAGAAGGCGTTTGTTGTTAACGGTGAATTGATCGAAGATGAGGTCGACAAGTTCATCGCATCGAAAGTCGGTGGCGCCAGCGCCGTCATCCAGCCGTGTAAGAATTGATTTGGCGCAAGAAAAGAACAAGTCAGGGGGAAAGAACAAGTCAGGAAGAGGGGCTTGCCCCCGCTGCTGCTTGGATTGGACGAGCGGGGGCAAGCCCCTCTTCCTGACTTGTTCTTTCCCCTGATTGTTCTTTTCACAGCGTCCATAAATAAAATCGCACATGAAGCTTCGTATCCTGTATCACGGTCACTGCTTTGACGGTGTCGCCTCGGCGGCCACGTTCACGCGCTTCTACAAAGAACGCATCCATCCTGAAGCTGTCGTCAACTACACCGGACTTCTGCACCGGCCAGGAAATCTGTTTGACCCGGGGCTTTTTGATTCGGACGAAAACGCGATCGTCGATTTCAAGTATGCCGCATCAGAGAAACTGACGTGGTGGTTCGATCATCACGAGTCCGCCTTCCTCACGCCCGAAGACGAAGCACACTTTCGCGCTGACAAGTCAGGACGAAAGTTTCTCGATTCCACACGCAAGTCGTGCACGGAATTTATTGCTGCCGTTGCTCACGAGCGTTTCGGTTTTAATCCTGAGCCGATCGAGTCGCTGGTCCACTGGGCGCACATCATCGATGGCGCGCTTTACGAGTCGCCGGCGCAGTGCGTCGAGCTGAAAGAGCCTGCGCTGCAATTGATGCAGGTGATCGAAGCCACTCCTGACGATGCGTTCATCGAGCAGATCATTCGTGAGCTGACGACGCAATCGCTCGAAGAGGTTGCGACGAGTGCGGAAGTGCAACGCCGTTTCCAGCCGATACTGAAACAACATCTCGAGACGCTCGAAGTCATCAGGAAGAAGGCGATAAGCGCGAACGGCGTGGTCCAGTTTGATCTGGTTGACGAGGGTTACGAGGGCTTCAACAAGTTCATCCCGTATTACCTGCATCCGGAAGCGACTTACTC
>DATFDT010000070.1:0-27297 GCA_035251975.1 Pyrinomonadaceae bacterium
GTGTTCTCTGTGTCTCTGTGGTTATCTCTTTCAAACCGCCTCTTCACCACAGAGACACAGAGAACACAGAGGTTGCACAGAGAAGAATTACTTCCTTTGCACCTGGTCGCGAAAAATCCCTTCGATCACCTCGGGATACGCTTTGTCCCAACCACCAAAATATTCGATCGTGAACGGCATCTCGATATGCCCAAAATCTTTATTCGCCTGGTTGAATGAATCATTCGTTGCCGAGTAAAAATGAAACTTCACGAACGCCTGCTGTGCTTCATCACTCCACAAATACTGCATGAACGCATCAACTATCGGGCGCTTCGCCGCCGTAATGTTCTTGTCGATCACAACCGCCGGATGCTCGCTGAAGATCGTCGACTGCGGCACCACAACTTCGATCGGAGCCTTCGCTTCTTTCATCAACAACGCTTCCAGCTCGTAAGTTATGAGCGCGTCGCCATTGCCAAGCTCGAAAGTCGTTCGTGCTTCGCGCGCCGATCCGGGCGTCGAAATCACGTTCTTCCAGATCGCGCGCAATGTCTGCAATGCTTTTGGCTTATCTTCTTCTGACTTCTTCAACTCCGATCCGTAAATCGCGAGTATCGACCACTGCGCGCCGCCGGAACTGATCGGATCGGGATGGATCAACCTGATGCCCGGCTTCGCCAGATCTGAAAAATCGCGAATGCCTTTCGGATTACCCTGGCGCACGATGATCACGAAAGGCGTCTTGTTGACGATTCCCTTTCCCGGCAAAGAATGCCAGTCAGCAGTTACAAAACCGTCTTTTTGCAGTCGCTGCACGTCGCGCTCGATCGAGAGGATCGCGATCTCTGCTGGAGCGCCGCGCAAAATCTGGTTGGTCACGGTCTCTGAGCCCGCAAACGAAGATTGAAACTGCACCGTCTGCCCGTGTTCCTGTTTCCATTTCGCTGTGAACGCGGGAAAGATCGCCTTCTCGAACGATTCTTTCATGATTGAAAAACCGTACAGCGTGATCGTGATGTCGCCGCTTTCGCCGGGCGGCGTCGGAAGACAACTCACAGCGAGCAACGCCGTAATAAGAGCAGCGGTTGCAAGAAATGGAATACCTCGGGAAGTACACTTCCTCATGCAAACCCTTAATTTTGGCTAATGGGGGTTGCACGTCTATACCACAGAGTCAGGGCTCTGATCCACAGATTCCGCAGATTCCACAGAGAAATCTGTGCAATCTGTGGATGGTTTTTGTAGTAGTATGCGGGGCGATGTTTGGTTCCCTCGTGCGGAAAGCCATTGCTTTGCTGTTGGCTCAGGCATTTTTTCTCCCCATCGCATTCAGTCAACAACAAACTCCTGAAGCCACTCGACCACGCCGGACGCAATCGGTTTGGACGCCGCCGTCTGCCACCACTCCGATCATCTCCACGCCGACACTCGCGACAACGACTGGTCCAGAACCGAAGATTCGCGTCGCACTGAATACTGACGCACGTTCTGCCGTGATTTCGACCACAGGCCATCTGATGAATGCGAGTGGTAGCGGTACGACTTTAGTGGCTTTGGATACTGCGCGTGTTCGAGTTGATCCAAGACTGCTGTCTCCGCTTCCTGCTGCGACTCAGGATGGCGGATTTCGAGTGCTCGTCGGCGGCGCCGCATCGCGTGAAGAAGCGGAAGAGAACGAGAAAGATATTCAGAAGATCACCGGTGAAGACGCGCACGCCGCTTACGACACTGAAACTAAAACGTGGGGAATGTTTGTCGGCGGCAAGCTGTCGCGTGAAGAAGCCGAAGAGTTTCGCGCGCGTCTCGAAACTGCCGGCATCGATGCCACCATTGAAGGAAAGCTAGAAGGAAAAGAAACCGTCGCGCAAAACCAATCGACTGCAAGCAACAGCCCTATGCGCCTTACTGCGCGAGCGGCGTTGCCGTCGCGCGAAGTCGTCGCTTCGTCTGGGGCAGGAAAGATGTTTAGCTCGAGTGCGCCAGTCTCGTTTGCGACCGATGACGAGCAGAACGCGCCAGTGCGTTATAACGAGCGACCATATCGCGGACGCATCGAAGTGTTCACAAACCTGCGCGGCACGCTCACCGTCGTAAACGAGCTGGGACTTGAAGACTACGTGCGAGGCGTCGTTGCTAACGAGCTTTCGCCTGGTGGTTACCCGGCGATCGAAGCGCAAAAAGCACAGGCAATCGCGGCGCGCACCTATGCTCTGAAGAATCGCGGACAATTCATGTCGCAGGGTTTCGACATCCTGCCGACTACGCGCTCGCAAGTTTATCGTGGACTCACTTCTGAAAACCCATTATCGACACGCGCTGTCGACGAAACGCGCGGCATAATCGCGACTTACAATGGCGAGCCAATCAACGCGCTCTACACGTCGACGTGCGGCGGCCGCACGGAAGATTCGGAAAAGATTTTCAACGAAGCGATTCCGTATTTGCGCGCGCATGAGTGTGCGGGAGAGTCGTTCGATCGGTTCGTGATCAAAACATCGCGTGAGCCCGCGGCCTTGCAGGATGATGCGAACGTCGTGCTCGCGCGTGACGTCAGTCTTTTACTGACGCAGAACTTCGGAACTCTTCGTGAGCGAGTGTCAGATGCATGGTTGTCAGCAGATGCGACCGCGTCAGAAGTGCGAAATTGGGTAGCGAATGTGGCGCGTGTCGCCCGGCAAATGGCGCCGGCTACTGGTGAAGACGTGAATCGCCCGCCTGCTTTCGCGACTGCGCTGGCGCTGGCGGTGTTTGGTGAGAGTCGTGCTGGAACGCTACTGAATGATGCTGACGCTGATTATCTTTTAGCAGTGAAAGATCTGCAGGAAGTGCCAGCAACTAATCGCGCCGACCTCGCGATGCTGCTGCGCGACGGGCATCTTTCGGTCTATCCAGACGCAACACTGCGACCACGCACGCCGTTGTCTCGCGCGCGCGTGCTGCACGCAATCTCGCGCATTCTCGAAGCGCGAAACCTTCTGCAATTGCAAAAAGCGAATGCGCGTCCGGCGAGCGATGGGCAATTGATACTTCGTTCCAGTAAAGGAAAAGATCAGCCGATCAGAGTTAACGCGGATGCGTTTCTGTTTCGATATCTCGGTGAGCGAGCGTATGCGGTGTCGTCTGTAGCGCTCGTCGGTGGTGAGCCGGTGACGTATCACCTCGCGCCGAATGGACAGATTGATTTTCTCGAAGTCCGGCCTGCGACAAACGGTGCGGCTGCGGATCGTTTCTCGCCGTTTGCTAATTGGACCAAGGGGTTGAGTGTCGCGCAGGTGCAGGCGCGTTTGGCGCGTGCGGCGCGCGGTATTGGAGCAATTACAGACTTGCGTGTGGCGTCGCGTGGTGCGTCACATCGGGTTACGGATCTGGAGATTGTCGGGACGAACGGCACGGCACATGTGCGTGGTGGCCGCATTCGATCGGCGCTCGGACTGCGTGAACAGTTGTTCGTTATCGACCGCGAGTTTGATGATTCGGGACGAGTTTCTGAGTTCGTATTTATTGGTCGTGGTTGGGGCCACGGCGTCGGCATGTGCCAGGTCGGCGCCTACGGACTCGCGCGGCAGGGCTGGTCCGCTGAGCAAATCCTCAAGACCTATTACTCTGGTATCGAGCTCACGCGAATGTATTAGAAACTCCAGTTGGACTTTGACATTTGAGCTAAGATTAAATCCTCATGCACCTCACACGAAATCAACTACTCGCCGGCCTCATACTGCTCATTCTGCTCTGGCTGGTTATACTCATTCGCATGTTTGCGATCGTCGGACCAACGGCCTCAGGTAAAAGCACGCTCGGCATCGAGGTCGCCCTCGAAATCAACGGCGAGATAATCAACTGTGATTCGGTCCAGGTCTTCAAAGAGATAGAAATAGCCACCGCCAAAGTCCCGCTCGACGAGCGCAAAGGCGTCCCACATCATCTGATCGACTTCGTCTCTCCCAACGTCAACTACACCGCCGTCGAATGGGCCCGCGAAGCAACAAAGACGATCGAGGAAATCGAGAGTCGCGGGCGCGTCCCACTCCTCGTCGGTGGCACTGGTTTTTACCTGCGCGCACTACGAAACCCACTCTTCGTCAGTCCACCAACCAACGAATGTCTGCGTCGCCGTCTCAACCAGATCCGCGACAGACGCGGAGCCGAACACCTGCACAAAGTCCTCCGCCGCATCGATCCACTCGCCGCCGGCCAGCTTTACCCGCGTGACTGGCCGCGCGTGCAGCGTGCGATTGAGGTCTACCTGCAGACAGGCCGCTCGATTGTGGACCAGCAGCCCGAACGTCCTGAGCCACACGAAAGCTCGCGTCGCCTGCGTATTCTGGCCCTCAATCCGCCGCGCGACGAACTCTATAAGCGCATCAACGAGCGCACTGAAGCGCATTTTCATGCCGGTCTGGTTGAGGAAGTTCAGCAGTTGCTGGACCGTGGTTTCTCGCCCAATTCAAACGCCCTCGGCGCCCACGGCTACCGGCGGGTCGTTGAGTATCTGAAAGGCTTACGCGACCTCGAAAGCGCCGTCGAACAGACCAAACTGGACGTGCGCCACTACGCCAAACGCCAATTGACATGGTTTCGCCATGAAGCCGATGTCGAGTGGTTTGACGGTTTTGGTGAGGAAAACCGCATTTTACGATCGGTGTTGGAATCTATTTTCGCCGGCACGCGGTCCAAATAATCAACTTTCTCTCACATCTCCCGCTATCTCTTGTCAGGCAAAGATCCGTGTTGTAATCTCATTGCAACCGCGCGGTCTACAATTCCACCCCCAGGTTTCAGCATGTCAGACGGCAAACAGGCACCACAAAATATCCAGGACGCTTTTCTCAACACGGTCCGCCGTGAAAAGGCTTCTGTGATCATCTACCTGACGAACGGCGCTAAGCTGACGGGCCGTATCCGTAGTTTCGATAAGTTTTCGGTCCTACTCGAATCAGGGTCACAGGAACAACTGATTTTCAAACACGCCATCTCGACGATCTCACAGACGCGGCGCGCAACGGGCGACCTCCAGTCACAAGCAAACGCGGAAACAAACCCGCGCGAAGCCCGTCACGATGTCAACTCGCCTGAGGCGTGACATTCGATTAAACTCTCGCGAGCATTTCACTTGTAGAGGAGACGTGTGCCTGGAACTTTCATTACTTTTGAGGGTATCGACGGCAGTGGGAAGTCGACTCAGTTGCGTTTACTGGGCAATTTCCTGCGAGCCAATGGTTGTGACGCGCTACTGACGCGCGAGCCTGGCGGTACTCAGCTCGGACTGCGTTTGCGCGCCGCATTACTGGACGCGGCGGAGGAAGTCGATCCATTGACCGAGCTGCTGGTGTTTGCGGCGGATCGCGCTCAGCACGTGCGGCGATTCGTGCGTCCGGCGCTCGACGCCGGCAGGCTCGTGATCTCGGATCGTTACGCTGACGCGACAGTCGCGTACCAGGGCGCGGGACGAGGTTTCTCGCCTGAACTGATCTCGCAGATCGTTCAGTTAGCGACAGAAGGTCTGAAACCAGACCTAACGCTGCTTTTCGATCTGACGATCGAAGAATCGACGAACCGTACTGCACGGCGTTCAACCGGAAAAACCGCGACCAGGATCACGCGCGATCGACTCGATATCGAGCACGCGGACTTTCATGCGCGCGTGCGCGAGGGGTACTTGCAGATCGCGCTCGCCGAGCCGGACCGCGTGAAGTTGATCGACACGAGTGGCCCAGTCGAACAAACGCAAGAGCGTGTGAAAGAGATCATGATTCCCTATCTGCAGAGCAGAGGTCACTTTGCGGTGAACTATGTTTGACAAGCTGACCGGAAACGCCAGAGTCAAAGCGATACTGAAACGGATGCTGGTCTCAGATCGGCTTCCCGGCGCAATGCTGTTCACGGGCGAAGAAGGAATCGGCAAGAAACTCTTCGCGCTCGAAATTGCTCGGGCTTTGAACTGTCGCACGCCGAAGGATAACGAAGCGTGCGGTGTCTGTTCGTCGTGTGTTCGCATCAGCAAGCTTAACTATCCGACCCGGGACGATTCAGACGACTGGACGCAGATAATCTGGACGGACCATCCGGACGTCGGGCTCGTCGTGGCGCCGCGGCGTGTGCTACGCGTCGAGCAGATGCGCCAGATCGAAAAGGAAGCCAACTTCCGACCGTTTGAAGGCAAAGCGCGCGTGTTTTTGATCGACGAAGCTGACAAGCTCAACGACGCTTCAGCAAATGCGCTCTTGAAAGTGCTCGAAGAACCGCCGAAGACATCGCATTTGATCTTGATCACAGCGCGACCCGCGATGCTTCTGCCGACGATACTCTCGCGTTGCCAGATGATTCGTTTCTCGCCGTTGACACCGGATGAGATCGAGACCCACTTAACGAAGAACAAGCTCGTCGATGCCAAAACGGCGCGTTTGCGAGCGCGTGCGGCTGGCGGCAGTATGGGCCGCGCGCTTTCCGGCGATCTCGTCACCTTCACTTCGCAGCGAAAAGCGATGCTGAAAGTCCTGAACGGGCTCGTGCTGAGCGACGATCGGGCGCAACTGCTGCGCTCGGCGGAACAATTAAACGAAGCTCAATACAAGGAAGAATTTGAAGAGCGATTGGACGTACTCGAGACATTGATTCGCGATGCATGGATGCTGTCGCTCGGCGTCGACACGTCTCGAATCGTGAATGAAGATCTGTCAGCGGAGTTGAAAGAAGTGGCTCAAAAGCTCGATCCGAGCCGTGCAGGTGATTGGATCTTGCAGATTGAAGATTTACGCGAGCAACTGATCGTCAACGTCAATCGCAAAATCACGACTGACTCTTTGTTTTTGGTTATGGCTGGAGATGTGCCAGCGGGCAAAAGACCGAAGCTACGTTAGACAGGATTTACAAGATGTTTCAGGATTTACATGTTAATCCTGAAACATCTTGTAAATCCTGTCTACTTGCGCGTTTCAGCCAGGAGCTTCTCCGTCTCCATCACGAACGCCTCGACAATATTCTCCCCAGCGACCTTCCGCATCGGTACGCCATCCTTGAAGATCATCCCGACACCACGTCCAAACGTGATCCCGAGTTGCGAGTCGTGCGCTTCACCTGGACCATTCACCGCACAGCCCATGATCGAAAGGTGCAGCGGCTCTTCAATATGAGCCAGCCGGCGTTCGATCTCCTCAACAATCCCGACGAAGTTATCAACATCAAGCCGCCCACACGTCGGACAAGCAACCACCGTCACGCCACGCGTCCGTAATCCGAGCGACTTCACAATCTCCCACGCTACGCGAACCTCTTCCTGTGGCTCAGCCGCGAGCGAAACGCGAATCGTATCGCCAATACCTTCGTGCAACAGAATTCCGAGTCCGATCGACGATTTCACAGTGCCGCTGAACGATGTCCCGGCTTCCGTGACGCCGAGATGAAACGGATAGTCAACCTTCTCCGCCAGTAATCGATAAGCAGCGACAGTGCGATGTACGTCAGAAGCTTTCAGCGAGATGATGATGTCTGTGAAGTTGAGATCTTCGAGGATCTGAATGTGTCTGAGCGCTGACTCGACCATCGCCTCCGGCGTCGCCGTCCCATACTTCTTCAGCAGATCTTTTTCGAGCGAGCCACCATTCACACCGATCCGGATCGGCACTTTCTGCGCCTGTGCAGCGCGCACCACTTCACGAACACGCTCGTGTGCACCGATGTTGCCGGGATTGAGTCGCAGCTTGTCGATGCCTGCTTCGAGGGCCATCAACGCGAGTTTGTAGTGGAAATGTATGTCGGCGACGATCGGAACGTCGGGCACCCGTCTCCGGATCTCTTTCAACGCCACAGCGGCTTCGTTGTCCGGAACGGCAAGTCTGACGATCTCACAACCCGCGCGGACCATCTCTTCGATCTGCGCGACGGTAGCGCCCACATCCGAAGTGTCAGTCTTTGTCATCGACTGAATCACTACGGGAGCGCCACCACCGATTTGAATATGCTTGACTTGAACTGGTCGCGTTTTGCGCATGAGCTATTTAGCCGGGGCAGAAGCAGCCGGTGGCGGCTTCTCCTCTTGCCGATTGCCTCCAAACGTCTTCAGCAGGTCGTTGCTGATCACGAAAACCATCAGCAGCAGCACCATCACGAATCCTACTTGCTGAATACGATCGCGCACCGCGGAAGAGATCGATAAACCGATAAGAGCGAGCAGCCCCTCGATCAGCATCAGGAAGATTGCGCCGCCGTCGAGCACCGGAATTGGCAGCAGGTTGAAGATACCGAGGTTCAGACTGAGAAACCCGAGCATGCCGAAAACGCCGTCCCAGCCCATCTTCTCAATAGATTTTTGCGTCGCCTGGTAGATGCCGATTGGGCCTGACAACGTGTTCCGGACCGAGCGTTGACCAGTGAAGACTTGTCCGAGGGCCTTGCCTGTCAAACGCAGGATTTGAATGTTCTGATCGTAGGCGTACTTTGTCGCCGAGCCGATGTTGGCCGCGTGGAGTGGATATCTCTCCATGACGACGAATCCGAGTCGGCCGTCGATGCGCTTGTCATCAGTGGTCAGTTGCACGGTCTGGCCATCGCGTTGAACCGTCATCGCAATCCGCTCGGCGGGATGATTTCTCACGTACTCCGTCACCTGCGCGGAGCTTCTTACGTCCTGGCCATCGATGGAAATAAAGCGATCGTTCTCTTTCAGGCCTACGGCTTCGGCAGGTGAGCCTTGATTCACCTGTACGACGACCACCGGCAGGCCACCGTAATCAGGAATGAAATCCAGAGTACCTGCGGCTTCGCCATTCTCCATGTGCGTAGTCGGCGTGACTGTCAGCGAGACTTCCTGGCCATTTCGATTCACTACGACCGGCAACGGACGACCCGGCGAAAGCAGCGCGTCGCCATTGATAACGTCCCAGGTCGGGTTCTCTGTGCCATTGAACGAGATGATGCGATCTCCGGGCTGGAGACCGGCTTGAGCAGCGGCGCCATCTTTTTGAACGTAATAAACAACCGGTGATGGTGTTGCCGGAACGCCGTACATGAACGCACCGACAAATGGGATCGCCATTGCAGTGAGGATGTTCATGATCGGGCCAGCGAGTGCAACCATGATCCGCTGCCAACGGGGACGCAGGTTGTACATTTCCTTCGGAGGAATATCCTGCGCACTGGCGCCCTCGAGAGGCGCGTTTGATTCATCACCGCCGAGCTTCACATAACCGCCGAGAGGAATGGCTGAGACACGGTAGTCCGTATGTCCCCACTTCTTGCCGAACAATCGCGGGCCAAACCCGACGGAAAACGTTTCCACACGGATTTTAAAGAGTTTGGCAACGATGAAATGGCCGAATTCGTGAAGGACAACAGCGGAGCCGAGGATGAAGATAAATCCCAGCGCGTAAATTAGATAAGTCATTCAGGGCCTTTTCGTTAAAGTCTTTCGTCAAATAACCACAGTTAGACTCGACCATTTCGAGCCGGGTTGCACAAAAACGAGTTTACGCCACGAAGAAGCACATTGTCAGCCTACAAAAAACGGTTAGCTACAAAAAGGCTCATAAATCACAGATGCTTTGGTTAGATCTTTTGTGTTTTTTGTGCCTCTTCGTGGCAAAAATTTTCTATTGTGGCGAGGGCGGCGTGGCGGGCGTGGTGATCTGCATCGAGAATGGTTTCGATATCTTTTGCGGGCTGATTCACGTGATCGTTCATCACGCTTTCGATGACCTGCGGGATTTCAGTCAAACGAATTCGCTCATTCAGGAACGCGCTGACTGCCTCTTCGTTTGCGGCATTCATGGCCGCGGGCAGCGTCCCGCCTTCAGTTAGCGCACGGTACGCGAGTTTTATACAAGGAAAACGCTCCAGATCTGGCGGTTCGAAGTGCAGCCCGGAGACTACGGTTAGATCCAGCGGCGGGAGTTGACATGAATGACGCTCGGGATACGTGAGCGCGTACTGAATCGCGTGACGCATGTCAGTAACGCCCATTTGTGCGATCACAGAGCCGTCAACCATCTCGATCATCGAGTGCACCACCGATTCGGGATGCACGACGATATCTATTTCGCCGGGGCCAAAGTTAAATAACCAGCGCGCTTCGATCACTTCCAAGCCTTTGTTCATGAGGGTGGCTGAGTCGATCGTAATCTTCGCGCCCATGTTCCAGGTCGGGTGCTGCATCGCTTCTGCTACAGTCGCGTGTTCCATCTCGGCTTTGTTCTTTGTGCGAAATGGTCCACCGGAAGCTGTCAGGATGATTCGTCGCACTTCTTCGCGTCGCTCGCCTCGCAAACACTGGTGCAAAGCGTTGTGCTCGGAGTCGACAGGCAACAATTCGGCTCCTGACTTTCGCGCTGCTTCGGTCATCAATTCGCCCGCCATCACGAGAGTTTCTTTGTTAGCGAGTGCGACACGTTTGCCCATTTCGAGTGCTTTGAGTGTGGGCACAAACCCGACCGCGCCGACTGTGGCTGAGATCACGCAGTCAGCCTGAGGGTGGGTGGCGACTTCGATCAGTCCGGCCTCGCCGATGACGATGCGTGGTAGATCAACATCGCGCGCGAAGAGCATTGCGCGGAGATCGTGTGCGGCAATTTCATTGTCGACTGAAACTACTTCCGGCAGGTGCATCGCGATCTGATCCGCGAGACGCTCGACGTTTGTGCCTGCTGCCAGTGCGACGACACGCATGTGTCTCGTGGTCAACGATTCGATGACGCGCAGACTATTGCAACCGATGGATCCGGTAGAACCAAGGATCGCAACTCCAGTGGTGTTCGTTAATGACTCAATCATGCAACCAAGCGGGGGATTGTTATTTTTGTATCGTAGGGGTCGAGTAGAGGGATAGTCTGTCCTGATGAATTAACGTAATTTGCTCTAATAACGCTCCATTCTCTGTTTCGCAGTAATAGCTCGACGTTCGCGTTAACAGTTTGTCGTTCACCAATCACTTTCAGATACAGTGTGGCTGAGCCCGTTTCACCATTCTGAAAAGCGACACTGCCGGTGACGATGTTACCAAAGTCCGTTACCGTGCCGATATCCGCCTGTAGCTTCTCGTTGTTGCGGAGATAATCTCGCGCGCGCGACGCCGCTTCGCTTTTGTTCAACGAGTACAGAGCGAACCCGACAATCGCTCCCACAAAACAGACGACCAGAAAACCAAGCACGAGGACCACGCCACCAATAATCAGAAGGATTTTTTTCGTGGTCATCAGCTTTCTTCTAAGCGTCAGCTTTGGAAGTAGAAGCGTGCAAAATAGTAGATGAGTGGTGCATTGAAGAGCAAGCTATCGAGACGATCGAGTATGCCGCCGTGACCGGGAAGTATGTTTGCGGCGTCTTTTGCGCCTGCACCGCGTTTGAGTGCGCTTTCTGTTAGATCGCCGAGGATTCCCAGTAAAGCCATGATCGCGGCGAGGGGAAGCATGTATTTGAGTGGGAACTCACGAAAGAACCAGAAGTGTGCGAGTGTTGCCATTGCGAGGGCTGCGACAATGCCACCGGCAGCGCCTTCCCACGTCTTTCCAGGACTGATTGATGGCGCCAGTTTGTGTTTGCCGATAGCGCGGCCAGTGTAATAAGCACCCGTGTCTGAACCCATCAGAACGAGAAAGAAGAACGACAACAGGTGCGCCGAGAGTGGTTGCGGAAAACCGGTGCGAACGGCTATGAGATAGCTCCCGAGGAATGGAATATACAAAACACCGAGAAGCGTCGCACCTATGGAAGCAATCATCTTCTCGAATGGCGCACCGCGGAGCGTGACTACGATCAGCATGCCGATGGTAAATGCGATGATCACGAACAGATTCAAGGGCACGTTCGCGGTGTCGTGTACCGCCATTAACATCAGCGCTATGCTGGCGATATATGACGCTGTATAGTCAGGCTGAAGCTTGAGTTTAATCGCGAGCACATGAAACTCGAGCAGCCCCCCAGAGATCGCGACCACCGCGAGCAACACAAACACCCACCACAAAGAAGCAATAAGAATTGAAGCGATCAGGAAAGGTAAAACAACGACCGCGGTTAGGATTCGTTTCATTCAGTTAGGCATCAGGGTTGATGGCCTGATAGCCGATGCCCCAGATGCGCAATAGGGCGCGGCATCCTTTCTCGAAGTCTTCCGTGAAATCGACGAGCTGGTATGAAAACAAGCTCCACGAGAGTTCGTCGTCATTGTAAGCACTAATGACTATCGGGACTATTCTGCTTCTTAATCGCTCTTGAGACATCGCGAACACAAGCTCTCGATTTACCCAGGCAGAGTTAATTGAATTTGGTGAAAGGAGAATAACAAACCAATCACAGCGCCTTAACGCACGGCCAATTTCATCGTACCAGTCGTGGCCGGGAAGTATGCTACTACGGCTATCCCATAGTGGGACATTGTGATGCCGCAAGAGTTTCGTTATTTCGTCCGCAATTCTCCAATCCAGACTGGAGTAAGACAGAAAAACTTCTTTAGGGTGAGGAGCCATTTTTTACGTGAGGTTGAGGACTAAAAGCCGGCCGCGCTACACCTAGGCTACAGCCCGAAGCGCTTGAGTAATTTTGTCGATACCTTCCTCCTGCTTATCAACTGTTGGAATTTTGATGGTCTTCAAATAAGTAATGATCCAGGCAAAATTCTCCAGAGCTACGGCTTCGTCAATACCGGCAAGTACGGGTATTACGCGCCAAGCATACCTATTGTTAATAAGGGCAAAAGAGACGTTTCTTTGAACATTAGGAGAATCTGGAGCGTCGGGAGTCAATAATACTACCATCGCGTCAGACGCTTCCAATCCCTCGCCCGTTATTTTGGCCCAATTGTCGCCTGGATAAATCTCGTCTTCATCGTACCAAACATCCAAGCCTGCCTGTCTCAGAGCTTTTACGATGAGTCTTGCTAATGGCTTAGCCTGTTGTGAGTTATTGATAAATACTTTCATGTGAGTGAACTCCTTTGGGTGAGGATTATATTTGAACCATCTCTGGTCCGCAACAGAGAATAGTGGTCTATTTTCAACTCACAACGAGCTTCAGACCGCCGAAGCGACGGTCGCGGCGCTGGTAGTCGACGATGGCTTCGAGCAGGTGGACGCAGCGGAAGTCGGGCCAGAGAGTTTCGGTGACGTAGATCTCGCTGTAGGCGCTTTGCCAAAGTAGGAAATTTGAGATTCGCAGCTCGCCGCTCGTGCGGACGAGTAGATCGAGTTCGGGAAGATTGCGGGTGTAGAGCTCGTTAGCGATGCGCTCTTCCGTTAACTGATCCGGACGGCTGCCCTCGTCCAACAAACGTCTGACTGCCGCCCGCGTGGCGTCGACTATCTCTGCTCGTCCACCGTAATTCAACGCCACTGACAAGATCATTCCCTTGTTCCTGGCAGTCTGTTCGGTAGCGCGTTGGATTTCCTTGCGGACGTTTTCTGCAAGCGCGCCGATACGTCCGATCGTCTGGAACTTGATGTTTTGTCGATCGATCTCTTCGAGCTCTAGTCGAATGTAGCGACGCAGCATGCGCATCAACGCGTCAACTTCATAACGCGGGCGCTTCCAGTTTTCCGTCGAGAACGCGTACAACGTCAATGCGCCAAGTCCGAGCCGCGCGCCTGTATCCACCGCGGCGCGCACGGCCTCGACACCTGCTTTGTGACCGGCGATGCGTGGTTGGCCGCGCTGGGCTGCCCAACGGCCGTTACCGTCCATGATGATCGCGACGTGACGCGGCAAACGATCCCAAGCCACCGCAGCCAGCAGCGACTCTTCCCGCGTTCCTTTTTGAATTATTCCGGCGAAGTCAGCAAGCATTGATGAGGCATTGTTGACATTAAAAGAATTGCTGTCAATTGAATTCAACGAGCGGGGGCAAGCCCCTCTTCCTGACTTGTTCTTACCCGAGCGCCTCAAAAAATAACAAGTCAGGAAGAGGGGCTTGCCCCCGCTGTTTGGTTATAACGCACCGAAAGCAAGGTCAACCCGCACGCGGGAGCCGTGACGGCTGCGGTTGGACGAACGCCGGTCTGGAGTGCCGCGGCAACCGCATCACGGTCCAGCTCGCCGCGCCCGACTGCCATCAGCGTCCCCGCCATCGCTCGCACCATGTAACGTAAAAATCCGTTTGCGCTCACGTGAATCTCAATCAACGAGTCAGGTCGCTCGCTGATCTCAACACGCGTCACCGTCCGAACACGATCTTCAACATCTGACTGCGCCGCCGAGAATGCGGTCCAATCATGCTCGCCACAGAACAACTGGCCCACGTCTTTCATACGTTCTCGATCAAGCGGGCGTGCATCGTGATGCGCGTAGCGCCACCAGAACGGCGAGATCACTGGACCATTCACGATCCGGTAAACGTAGGTCTTCTCGAGTGCCGAGTAGCGCGCGTGAAAATCGTCAGCCACAACTTCACACGACAACACCCGCACATCTTTCCCGATGTTGCCATTGATCGCAGCACGTAGCTTCGCCGCCGTGATCTCTCGTTGAATCTCAACACTGGCGACTTGTCCTTCAGCGTGAACACCCGCATCGGTGCGGCCGGATCCATGAACATTGACGCTGCGGCCCTCAATCAAAGAGAGCGCCTGCGTCAACTCACCCTGAACAGTCCTGCGACCTTCTTGAATCTGCCAGCCGTGGAAGTCGGTCCCATCGTACTGAAGAAGCAATTTGTAATTCACGGCGCTGCTTTCCGGCTGCCGGGCTTCACTACTGGCTCACCGAGTTTGCACGCGTCACACACCGCAGACTCAACCGACAACACTCGCAACGACGCAAGCGACGTCAGCGGAACACCAACCTCGGCACTACCGCCGGAACGATCGATGATCGACGCTGCACCAATAACATCCGCACCAGCTTTGCGAACCGCATCAATCGTCTCACGAGTTGATCCACCGGTCGTGATCACGTCTTCAACAATCAAAGTCTTCTCACCAGGCGCGATCGTGAAACCACGACGCAACGTCATGTGACCCGCTTCACGCTCGGTCCAAACAAACCTCGCACCCAACGCGCGCGCAACCTCATGACCAATCACGATCCCGCCAATCGCGGGCGACGCGACCAGTTGAATTCCCTGCCCCCGAAACACATCGGCCAGAGCGCGTCCGAACGCCTCGGCACGCTCGGGAAACTGAAGCACGAGCGCACACTGCAAATAGACCGTGCTATGCAAACCGCTGGAAAGTTGAAAGTGACCTTCGAGCAACGCGCCGGTCGCTCTGAATTGATCGATGACTTGTTCAGCGTTCAAGTTCTTACCTCGCGGAGTATGTGCGTGCTACAATCCTGAGCGAATGCCGCCTTATCCCAATTTAGTTTCTGATTCTACACTCGTCCAGGACACAATCGACCTCTTAACTTGCTCAGGCGGACGCGCCGCTGCGTCGGAGATCGTCGACGCCGTTTTCAAACTCTCTCACATCGACGACGAGCTCGCCGGACTACTCGTCGCAGACCTGATCAGAAACGATCGACGCTTCAAGATCATTGAGAACAACACCATCGAACTACTCGAAGACGACAGCCATTTGCGACTTCTGAAAGATCTCGACTTCGTAGTCGTTGATGTCGAAGCCACTGGCGCAAAGACACCGCCGAATCGACTCATCGAGCTCGGCGCTTTTCGAATTCGCGGCGGACGCATCGCCGATAAGTTTGTGACCCTCGTCAATCCTGAGATTCCGATTCCGCGTTTTGTCGCGACGCTCACCGGTATCTCTAACGACATGGTCAAGGACGCGCCTGTGTTTGCGGATGTCGTGCCGAAGTGGCTCGACTTCGTGAGCGAAGCGGTCCTGGTGGCCCATAACGCGCCCTTCGACACGAGTTTTCTCAATCACGAAATCTCGCGCGTTTACCCCGGACATCGCATGGTCAACCCGCATCTCTGCACGGTCAAACTTTCACGACGCGCAATGCCTGATCTCTCGAATCACCGGCTCGAGACGATCGCGAGTCATTTCTCGATCCCGATCGCGAGCCGTCATCGTGCGGGCAGCGACGCACTCGCAACTGCCGAAATCTTCATCCTCTTACTCACCGAGTTGGAAGAAACTCACGGAATTAAAGATCTTGGCGCTGCGAGAAGATTTCAGTTCCCCGAATTAACCACGGGTCTTCACGGATGATCGGTCGCGATTTCCGGTCTCTTAAATTTCTGTCTTAACAACACAAAGATCACGATCGCGACGACCAGCCCCAGTCCGATCCACGGATAGTACTTCGCAAGGATCTCTTTCGCCTGCGCTCCATATCGCACCGCGAAGTAACCTTCGAGCAAAAACCTGAAACCACGTCCCACGATGATCGCGAGCATGAATCGCACGAGGCTAAACCGGAACACACCTGCAGAAACAACAAACACCTTGAATGGAAACGGCGGCGGCATCAATGTCGCAGCCAACACCGCAAACATGTCGTAGCGCTCGATCCAGTTCTTCACGCGGTTTCGTTTGGCTTCAGAAAATCGGTTGAGTGCGCGTGCTCCGGCACGTCGTGAAATCAAGTAAAGGATCCAGCAACCGAGTGCAGATCCGGCCGTCGCCATAAACGCATAAAGCAACATCCAGCTCGGATTCGCGGCGGACAACAACAGCATCAACGCATCGGCGCTGCTCGGCAACGGCACGAATGTCGAGTCGAGCAATGCGACCATGAACAAACCGAACGCGCCATATGTGATCAGGTATTCAGAAAGGCGTGTAAGCCACTTCACCGGATGGAGACCAAATCTCAATTACAGGATCCTTTCACTCTGAAACTTCGTCGGCCGCGGCATCCACGGGTACGCGCCCACTCCGGCGCTGCCGAACGATGAAATAAATAATCAATCCAATCAACACCAACGTACCGACGATACTGACAATCACGAGCCCGTTGTCTTTCATAAACAACAGCACGCGACGGCCATAGTAGACAGCCAGTATGCCTTCGACGTAGTAACGCAGCGAACGCGCAATCATTACCGTCAGCAAAAATTTCCAACGCGGATACTCCAGCGCGCCCGCAGTCGCGACGAATATCTTGAACGGCAACGGCGGCGGAAGTATTGCGGGAATAGCGATCGCGAAAAAACCAAATCGCTCGTAGGCGCGCTCGACTCGCTTGATACTTTGCAGTGGAAAGCGTTTGCGCAACACTGCCTGGCCACCGCGTCGAACGATCGTGTACAGAAGATTGCAACCAATCACGCTTCCGATCGCGGCGAAGAGCGGAAAATAGAACGCCGCACTCGGATCCTTGAAACAGCGTCCGACAACGAGATAATCGTTGATTTCGGGAAGCGACAAGAGCGACGAATCGAGCGCACCGATAATGATCATCGCCGGCGCCGCGAAATAAATCGGCAGGCCAATAACATTAACTTCCAACCACCGGGCAATCGCGGCTAACCAGTCATACATGCGGCGCTAATAAAAGCATAGAAGTCCCTCTAAACAGAAATCGGGCCGCAAATCCGCATCCCTATTTGACCGGGGCAAAAATATTAGGCGTGTCGTAAGTAACACCGACAGTGAAGCCGGAGTTTGGACTGAAGCTGGTGAGACCCTTGATACCCGCGAAGTCGAACCGCAGCCCTGACGCCCGGATCTGCATTCCGAGCCGCGCTTCACCCATCGACTCAGTGCCGAGTGGCCCGTTGCCCGGACGTGTGTTGGCGCGTCCATTTACTTCGCCGGCGATAGCAAACTGTTTATTGATGTGGAATATTCCGGCGACGCCGTACGTCAGTACGTCGTTCTGAGTAAACAACTCGGTCGGAGCCGTGAGTATCGCGATGCCGAGATTGCCGAACGTATTGAAGCGCCCGTCAGGTCCAAACTTTTTGCCGATGAGAACCGACCCGAACGCATTCGTTGCATTCAATCCGATGCCGCGCGCTTCGTTTGAGTTAGGAAGCTGCACGCCAAAACGAAATCCCAGCGATGGGCCACGACGCGTTTCGTTGCGCAGTTTAAACTTGGCTGCGATCGTGAAGTCACCTGTATCGTTCGTCGAGTTTGCGCCGGGAGCGAGATCCAGCGGGATTGCTGAAGGACCACGCGAGTTGATGCTGACGTAATTTTGTGCGACGCCTTCGATCTGGAACTCGACGTTCGGTCCCATGCCGAAACTGATACCGATAACACCGCCGCGCGTCAGATCACCCCTGATGCCTGAGACCGTGTACTTCGCGCCTTGCATGAAATCGATGCCTGCTTCGATGCGGATCGTGCCTGGCGGGATGATGTCGACATCTTCCGTTAGGAGAGGGCGCTGCTGCGCGGTCGCAGTGGCAGAGCCGGAGATCAGCAGAGCAACAATGAAAAGGAGACGCCTCATCGACGAGGGATTCTAAGGCAGGATTACGCGATTCACAAGATTTACATGAAAAATCCTGCTAATCTTGCAAACCCTGTAACCCCGTCTAACAGGTCTCGTATTCTTGCGCGCGAAAGGAAATTAATTATGCGACGTTTCGCAGTCCTCTTTGTTGCTCTCGTTTGTCTCGCCAGCTTTCCGTACTCAGGCCAAACATCAGTTCAACAAAACGCAGTTCAGATACAAGGCATCAAGGATCGCATCACGATCCGCCGCGACGAGCGTGGCATTCCTTACGTCGAGGCACAGAACGACGAGGATCTGTATTTCGGACAGGGTTACGCTACTGCGCAGGATCGACTCTGGCAGATGGATCTCTTCCGCCGTACCGCACGCGGCGAGCTGGCGGAGGTCCTCGGACCTAACGCCCTTGAGCAGGACAAGCTGCATCGCACTTACGGTTTCGCACAGGCAGCCGAAGCGGAATCCGCAGCCGCCTCGCCTCGCACACGCACGATGTTGGAAGCGTATGCGCGTGGTGTGAACGCTTACGCAGCTTCACTCGATCCGAAGTCGATGCCACCGGAGTTTCAGATCCTAAATTACGGCTTTCGTGCGTGGACGCCGGCGGATACGTGCGTCGTCGTCAAAATATTTGCCGAAGCACTTTCCGACACGTGGCGCCTCGACATCATGCGCCAGGCGCTCACTGTTTTGCCCGCTGATAAGCGCGCCGAATTGTTGCCGGAGATTTCGCCGATCGATGTGTTGGTCGTCGGGAAAGACACGCCGCAGTCGAAAAGCAAATCCGCGCACGTAAAACGCGAGCCTGTATCAAGTCAAGCACTCGCGAGACTCGCTTACAACCAGGAGATCGCGTCGGCGGCTCTCGATCGTATCGGCTTGGGCACTGATTCGCTCGCAGCCAGTAACAACTGGGTCGTGAGTGGCAGTCGCACTGTCACCGGCAAACCGCTGCTCGCAAACGATCCACACCTGCGCCCGACAGCGCCTTCGATCTGGCACCTCGTCCAACTGGCCGCGCCTGGTGTACGCGTCGCCGGTGTGGCTACGGCGGGTTTGCCGGGCGTCATTATCGGTCACAACGAGCGGATCGCGTGGGGATTCACGAATGTCGGTCCTGATGTTCAGGATTTGTACGTTGAGAAGTTTAATCCGGACAATCCGAAGCAATACCAAACGCCGAGCGGTTGGCAGGATGCGGTTATTCGTCACGAGCAGATCAAGGTCAGGAAATCTTTCGGCAGCGCTGACTTCAACACCGTGACGCATGACGTGACCGTGACACGACATGGTCCAATCATCTTCGAAGGCGACGGCAAGCGTTACGCGTTGCGCTGGACGGCGCTCGATCCGGCGAAGAATAATCCCCAAAGTACTTTTGTCATCAATCGCGCGCGTAACTGGAAAGAGTTCAATACTGCGCTCGAGTCGTTTACCGCGCCGACGCAGAACATCGTTTACGCCGACGTTGATGGACACATCGGTTATCACGCTGCCGGTGTGGTGCCGATCAGGAAGTCGGGCGACGGCAGTGTACCGTACGACGGATCGACTGACGCGGGCGAGTGGACCAGTTACATTCCCGTATCAAAGTTGCCGACGCTTTACGATCCACCATCAGGAATCATCGTCACCGCTAACCAGCGCATTGTCGGCACTGACTATCCTTATTTCCTATCGCATAGTTGGGCCCAGCCTTACCGCGCGCGCCGGATATTTGATCTGCTGAATGAAAAACCAAAACTCTCGGCTGACGACTTCCGTCGCATCCAGGGAGACGTTTATTCGATCGCAGGCGTGTCGTTTACTAAAGAAGCCGTCAAGTTGTTAAGACCGAAGTTGACGCCGGCAGATGAGAAGTTAAAGGCCCACCTCGATTTGTTCGAAAAGTGGGATGGAAAAGTTAACGCCGAGTCCAATGTGGCGCCGCTAATGGCCACCTTGCGTCTCGCTTTTCGGTCAAAGATCTTAACCGCGGCGCTGGGCCAGGATTTGGTCAGAAATTATCAATGGAACAACTTTGATACGACGCTCGATCGTGTAATCAAAGAGCAACCGGCTTCCTGGCTACCGAAAGAATATGCAAGTTACGCTGATTTGCTGCGCGCGTGTTATGACGAAGCAATTGCAACGCTCACGAAGAATCTCGGCGCTGACGAAAGCAAATGGACCTGGGGTGACATGACGAAAGCACGTTTCCCACATCCACTCGGTGGCGCGCCTTTGATCGGCGCACAATTCACGGTTCCACCGTTTCCACAAAACGGGACCGGCGGTTTCATCGGCGCGACGGTGAATGTCGGACAGGCCGTGTCGATGCGATTGATCGCGGATCCGAGTGATTGGGACAAGACGCAGCACGGGATCGCGCTCGGTGAATCGGGATTGCCGAAGAGTCCGCATTGGAGCGATCAGCTTGCTGACTGGCGCGCGGTTACGCCACGCGAGTTTCCCTTTACGGCTGCAGCGGTGTCGAAAGCAGCGAAGGAAACGTTAGTTCTCGAACCAGTTAAATGAGCCACAAAGAGGCACAAAAGGATTGGAGAGTCTTTTGTGCGGTTGAGCTTCCGGCTGAGGTCCGTGCGCGGCTGGAAGAGCATATTTTGAGGTTGCGGAAAGAAGTTCCGGATGCGGTGGTGAGTTGGAGCCGTGTCGAGAATATTCATCTCACGCTGAAGTTCTTTGGGAATGTTGCAGTGAAGCGGATCGAGAAGATCTCGGAAGTGGCGGATCGTGTGGGGAGACAATTTTCGAGGTTTCAGATCCGCGTTGGCGACACGGGAGTGTTTCCGAGGCCGAGTCGTGCGCAGGTGCTTTGGATCGGCGTCAGCGATCCGTCAGGGCAGTTGAGTGCTTTGCACAAGAACTTTGAAGACGAGTGTGGGGCGGTGGGTTTTGAGAAGGAGGATCGCGCGTATCGTCCACACCTAACGATTGCGCGGCTGCGCAAACCGGAAGGCGCACAACGCCTCGCGGAGGCTCATTTGCAGATGAAGTTCGAGACGATCGAGGTGGAACTGAAAGAGCTCGTCGTCTTTCGTAGCGAGCTCAGCCCTAAAGGATCCCGCTACACGCCAATCTCAAGAGTAAGTTTTTGACATGATTACAAGATTGGACAGGATTAACATGTCAATCTTGAAAATCCTGTAATCCTGTCAAAAGCTGACCTCCCATCAACGCTATCTCGGGAGCTCGCGTGGACGTGGTGGCGGCGGTGGCGACTGATCGTCCTTCTCACCAGTCTGCGATAACACTTCCTTGATTGCACCCACGCTCGAAAGCATCGAGGAAGCTTCGACGGGCATAAATATTACTTTCGAATTATTACTCCGCGTCATGTCGCGCAAGCTCTCGATGTAACGCATCGTGATCAAATAGTGACCAGGATCGCCGCCCGGGATCGATGAAGCGATCCGCGTCAACGCCTCAGACTCAGCTTCAGCATTACGCAGACGCGCCTGAGCAGCACCTTCAGCCGCGAGTATCGCCGACTGCTTTTCACCTTCTGCACGTGTGACCGCAGCCTGCTTCTCACCTTCCGCACGAGTGATCGCCGCTTGGCGGTCGCCCTCAGCCTGTAACACGAGCGCGCGCCGGTTGCGCTCGGCAGTCATCTGCTTCTCCATTGTGATGCGCACGTCTTCCGGCGGATTGATATTCTTCACGTCGACGCGCGTAACCTTCACACCCCACTTGTCAGTCGCCTCGTCGAGGATTATGCGTAGTTTGGAGTTGATCTGATCGCGCTGTGAAAGTGTGTGGTCGAGGTCCATGTCGCCCATAACCGCGCGCATGCCCGTAATCGTCAACTGCACGATACCGCCAACCAGATCGTTCATTTCGTAGACGGCTTTTACCGCATCGGTGATCTGCCAGTACACCACTGAATCGACATGAATCGTGACGTTATCGCGAGTGATGACCGGCTGCGGCGGAAGATCGATATACTGCTCGCGTAAGTCTATAGATGTCAGGCCTGGCCGCGTATTAGTCCAGTAGACCGCACGCGGCTTGTCGATGAAGGGCCACAGAATGTTTAGCCCGCTGTTTGCGACCTGATGAAACCTACCGAGACGCTCAACCAGCATCACCGTTGCTTGCGGCACGATCCTGATCGTTTTCACAGCAATTACGAGCAAAACGACCGCGATGAACCCGAAAAACATGAAGGCCAGAAGGCCTGCTACTGCATCCATTAGTCAGACTCCTTCCGAATGGCGTCGGATTATATATCGGAATTTCCGCCAGTGGTGGATAAAGCTGTTTCGACGATCTCTGCGGCTGCCAGAATCATCTCTTCCGCGAACGGCAGACCGGCGATTTGTACACCGATCGGTAGCCCATCATTCGATTTCCCTGCCGGAATCGTCACCACTGGCAGGTTGAAAACACTGAACGTTTGCGCGTAGCTGAACGCTTTGAACGTGCCCATAGTTGTACCGCGAACCGTGACTTTCAGCGTGTCGTGTGGATAAGCCGGCGTGGCGCCGACTGGCGCGATGATGATCGGCGTCGTCTCCATCCACTGGACCAACTCTTCGCGTAGACGATCGCGCTCCATCCAGCCCGCGATGTATTCATCCAATGGCGGTGCAGGCGTGTGGTCCGCAGTGCCGAGCCGCCAACTCACGAATGATCCGCCCTCGTTTTCACGACCTTGATACAAGCCGCGCAGTTGTACGACAGACGCGCGCGAAAACACTTTAACCCACAGCTCGTTGCCGCGCTCGACATGCGGCGGTCGTTGCTCGTCAACTTTCAAACCTGCTTCACTCAACGCCCGCGCCGCTGCCGCAACTGCACGCGCGGTCTCTTCAGTTACAGGCGCAACTCCGTCATCTGTGTACCACGCGACGCGAACGCCGCGAAGATCATGCGATTCTCTTTCAAACGGATCTGTGCTGAGCGCGGCTAACATTAATCGCAAGTCGCCCGCTGTGCGCGCTAGTGGTCCAATCACCGCTCCGAGCGAGTATGGACCAATACTCGGGGGAAACTGCAACTCACCCGGAATGCGCCCCGTCGTCGGCTTCAAACCACAAACCCCACAGAAATGCGCCGGAATTCTCACTGATCCTGCAAGATCGCTTCCGAGTCCGCCGGGCGACATAAACGTCGCAACAGCCACCGCTTCACCCCCACTCGATCCGCCGGGCGTCAAGTCGTGATTCAACGGATGATTCGTGCGTCCAAACACTGGATTATCAGACGTGTAGTCCATCGCCATCTCGGCAGCGTTACTCTTTCCGAGAACGATCGCACCGGCTGCTTTCAGCCGCGCCACGGCAGGAGCGTCAGTCTGCGGAACGTAATCCATGCGTATCTTCGAGCCGCTCGTCGTGCGCAACCCCGCAGTTTCAATCGTGTCTTTGATCGTGAGCGGCACCCCTTGCAACATACCGCCTGCTCCCCGCATCACCGCGATCTCCGCTTCGCGCGCCCGTTCGATCACGTCAGGCGCGAGTGTGACGATCGCATTCAGCTCAGGATTCAACTGCGCGATCCGCTCAAGATGCGCCTCAACAACCTCAACCGGCGACACCTCTCGCTTCCTGATCATCGCCGCGATGGTCCTTAAACTCTCATGGATCAAATCCGCGTTCTTCATCCGTCTAATCCGTGTTTTGCATTTCCTGCACTTCCCAATATAATTCAATTTGCTTTATTCAGACCCATTCAACCTGCCCCATCGAGCTCTCGGCAAAGGAGTGAATTCTTGGCTATTCGTTTGAGCAGGACCTTCGTCTTGCGCAAGCTGCACCAGCTTTCCGGTATCGTTCCACTTGGTCTTTTCCTTTTAGAACACTTTTACACCAATTCAAAGGCGCTGACAGGTCCGGGCGACTTTAACAAGTCCGTGGTCGATCTACAGTCGATCCCGTACATCCTGTTCGTCGAGATTGGCGGTATCTTCATTCCACTGATTTACCACGCCGTGTACGGTCTGGTGATCACGATGGAAGCGCGGCCCAACAACCTCGCGTACCCCTACTCGCGCAACTGGTTTTACCTGATCCAGCGAATCACCGGGGTGATTCTCTTCTTTTTTATCACGTTCCACGTGCTCAACTTCCGCTTCGGGATGATTCCGGGACTGAACACAGAATCAGTGGCCCATCATGCCGATAAGGCGTTCGAAATCGTGGCGCGTGAGTTTCGCATGGTTCCGATCTTTATCGTTTACGTGATCGGTATCACCTCAACTGTTTGGCATCTCGCCAACGGCCTCTGGTTGTTTATGGTCGATTGGGGCATCACGATTGGTGAACGCGCGCAGCGTTTGACCGGATATGCGTGCATCGCGTTTGGCGTGGTGCTGCTGCTCGTCGGCATCAACGCCGCAGTGGCATTCATCCGTCCCGGCGGACTGTTAGGAGGAATTATTTATTAATGGCCAGTAACGGATTGAAAATCGCGATTGTCGGAGGGGGGCTGGCGGGCCTCGCGGCCGCCATGAAAATCGCGGAGGCGGGCCATGCTGTCGATCTGTTTTCAGTCGTGCCCGTGAAGCGCTCGCATTCCGTGTGCGCGCAGGGCGGGATCAATGGCGCCGTCAACACGAAGGGCGAAGGTGATTCGACGTGGGAACATTTCGACGACACTGTTTACGGCGGCGACTTTCTGACGAACCAGCCACCCGCGAAAACGATGTGCGAGATGGCGCCCGCGATCATTTACCTTTTCGATCGCATGGGTGTTCCCTTCTCTCGCACGCCTGAAGGACTGCTCGACTTCCGTCGTTTTGGTGGCACTAAACATCACCGCACTGCATTCGCCGGAGCGTCAACCGGTCAGCAACTGCTGTACGCACTCGACGAGCAGGTCCGTCGTTACGAAGTAAACGGCAAAGTCAAAAAGTTTGAGCACTGGGAAATGATGTCGCTCGTGCTCGACGAGCATCAGGTCTGTCGCGGACTGATCGCGATGGACTTGCAGACGCTCGAGTTGAAAGCGTTTCCGGCTGACGCGGTGATCATGGCGACAGGTGGTCCAGGTCTCATCTTCGGCAAGTCGACGAATTCGATGGTGTGCACTGGCAGCGCGGTCTCGGCGTGTTACCAGCAGGGCGCGAGATACGCGAACGGCGAGTTTATACAGGTTCATCCGACATCGATTCCGGGTGAAGACAAGTTGCGACTGATGTCGGAGTCAGCGCGCGGTGAAGGCGGGCGTGTTTGGGTGCCGAAAAAGGAAGGCGATGTTCGTCCACCGTCTTCGATTCCGGAAAACGAGCGCTTTTATTTCCTCGAAGAGAAGTATCCGGCGTACGGCAATCTCGTCCCGCGCGACATCGCGACACGTGAGATCTTCCAGGTCTGCATCGAAGGCAAAGGTGTTGGTGGTCAGAACCAGGTTTATCTCGACCTGACTCACATTCCCGCTGAGATGCTTGATCGAAAACTCGGCGCGATTCTCGAGATTTACGAGATGTTCGTCGGCGACGATCCGCGTCACGTGCCGATGCGAATCTTTCCGGGCGTGCACTATTCGATGGGCGGGCTCTGGGTTGACTACAACCAGCGCACGAACATTCCCGGACTGCTCGCGGCCGGTGAATGCGATTACTCGATTCACGGGGCAAATCGTTTGGGCGCGAATTCCCTCGTCAGTTGTGTCTTCGGTGGGTTTGTCGCGGCGCCCGCGGCGATCGAGTACGCGAAAAACATTGAGCGCAACGGCGCGGATGGCTCGCGTATCTACGATCAGGAGTTGAAGATGCAACAGGAGATCAACGACAAGTTGATCAAGCAGAGTGGTAGCGAGAACCAGTACGTGCTGCACCAGGAGATGGGCAAGTGGATGACGGACAACGTCACGGTTGTTCGTTACAACGACAAGCTCAAAGCGACTGATAACAAGTTGCTGGAGCTGATGGATCGTTACCAGCACATCTCGATCAACGATTCGAATCTTTGGGCCACGATGGCGCTGCCGCACGCGCGCCATCTCGCCAACATGCTCGAGCTGGCGCGCGTGATCACGCTCGGCGCGTTGAATCGAAACGAGTCGCGTGGCGCGCACTACAAACCAGAGTTTCCGGACCGTGACGACGAGAATTTCCTGAAGACGACGATCGCGGAGTATTCCGGCGAAGGCCCGGTCTTCTCGTACGAGCCGGTCGACATCTCTTTGATAAAGCCGCGCAAACGCGACTACAGCAAGGCGAAGAAAGGTTAAATGAAGCCAACGACACAACCACCGAAGACAGTCGAGATACACATTCGGCGGCGCGCCAATCCCGATTCACCGCAGTACTGGGAGCAGTTTGAGATTCCGTATCGCCCGAATCTTAATATCATCTCGTGTCTGATGGAGATCCAGAAGAATCCCGTGACCAAAGCCGGAGAGCGCACGACGCCGCCAGTCTGGCAGATGAACTGTCTGGAGCAGGTGTGCGGCATTTGCACGATGGTGATTAACGGGCGTGTGCGACAGTCGTGCTCCGCGCTGATCGATAATCTCGAACAGCCGATCAAGCTGGAGCCGATGTCGAAGTTTCCGAACGTTCGGGATCTGGTTGTCGATCGTTCGCAGATGTTCGATCACCTGCGTCGTGTGCATGCGTGGGTTGAGTTGGATGGAACTCACGATCTCGGTCCGGGACCGCGCATGGACCAGGACGACGTGCAGGAGCGTTATGCTTACTCGCGCTGCATGACTTGCGGGTGTTGCCTTGAGGCGTGTCCGCAGTATGAGGGCAATAACTACATTGGACCACAGGCGATCGCGCAGGTGCGTCTATTCAACATGCACCCGAGCGGCGCGATGAACCGCACCGAGCGACTCGAGGGAATCATGGGCGAGGATGGAATCACGAACTGCGGCAACGCGCAAAACTGCGTGAAGGCGTGTCCGATGAATATTCCACTAACACGCGCGATCTACGAAGAAAACCGCGAGACCGTAATTCACGGTCTGTTAGGCTGGCTCAAAGGTTAAAGTTACAAACAGCGGGGGCAAGCCCCTCTTCCTGACTTGTTCTATTTCCTGGTCTGAAATAAAACCTTAAGAATAGAACAAGTCAGG
>DATFDT010000071.1:0-31990 GCA_035251975.1 Pyrinomonadaceae bacterium
GCGATAGCACGCGTGATTGCCTGGCGAATCCACCAGGTCGCATAAGTTGAAAACTTATAACCACGGCGCCAGTCAAACTTATCGACGCCCTTCATCAAACCGAGATTGCCTTCCTGAATCAGATCCAGAAACTGCAAACCACGGTTCTGATACTTCTTCGCAATCGAAACTACCAGGCGCAGGTTGGCTTCCGTTAACTCGTGCTTCGCCTGTGCCGTCTGCGCTTCGCTGATAGCAATCATCTGGTGCGAACGCTTGATCTCGAGCGACGACAGGTGATGCTCGGTCTCGATTTCTTTCAAACGCTTGCGCGCGGTCGCTACATGCTTCCGGTATTCCTTCGCCTTGTCTGCCTTCAAACCCTTGCGCCGCAGCTTTTCGTTATTCGACTCGATCTCGCGTTCGAGATTGCGCGTTTCTTTGTAAACAGCGCCGATGGCGGAGATGAGTCGCTGTCGTGCAGCTTCCTTCAGGTGCAGACTTCTGATCTCGGTTGCGATCTCCAGACGAGTGCGCGCCAGCTTGCGCCGATAGCGCAGAAGCTTCTTCGAACGCTTGCCTCGCGAAAGTTTCAGCTCTTCGGCGAATTTATCGAATTCTTTCAGGCCTCTCTTGTAGAGAGTCTGAATGTTGTTGAGACCTTCGATCGTCCACTGCAAATACTCTTCACTGCGATCCTCGTGCTCTTCGGTTTCCATCTGATCCGAAAAAGCCACAACGTCGCGGATGTTGAGCGCACCGGCAGCGAGTTCATCACCAATCCGGAAAAGCTCAACCACTGCAATTGGAGAACGTGCGATTGCTTTCTCCGCACGCTTTTGGCCGCGCTCGATGCGTTTTGCAATCGACACTTCCTGCTCACGCGTAAGCAACGGCACGACACCCATCTCGCGCATGTAAACACGGATGGGATCCGACGTCTTATCCATTTCGCCGGCTGAGAGGTCGAGCTCGACCTCCTCGTTCATTCCCTCTTCGGACTCGACGGCAGACGACGACTCCTCGATCAAAGGCTCCTCGATCTCGGTTTCACTACTGGTAGCCCGCTCGAGCGTTTGTAGTACCTCGTCGATATCCTCAATCGACACGGCGTCGTCCGTCAGTTCCTCACTGAGATTGACGAATTCGCCTTTATTCATGAGCTCGATACCGCTTTGATCTTTTTCAAGCCTGGACAAATTTATATTCCTTTCTCGCGGTTTTAATTACGCAGTTCGGGAGGATCCGTTCCCCCGGCTCTTCGCCCCTGCTCGCAGTGGGGGCAAAGCTATCTGCCTCTTGCCATTCTTCCCGTTCTTTCCCATATGCTCCAGCGTTTTCGATGCCACAGAAGCGCCACAAGGTTTCAACCGCCGCACGACATCGTTAATTGTTATATTTTGCAATACTCTTTCAACCGCAGTATCAACTTCCAGCAGCACATCTCCGAGAACCGTTTCGATATTCACGCCGACCGGGCAATCGCGGCTCGGTGGGGCGCGGTGCAGCGAAAAGACGCCGCCGTATTCGAGTGCCTGGTAAACGTCGAGCAGGGTGGTTTCAGACGGGTCATGCGCCAGACGAGAACCGCCGAGCGAACCGGTTTGCGACACCACCAGCCCGGCTTCGGCGAGTTCCTTCAGGATGCGCCGGATCACGACCGGATTAGTGTTTACGCTTTCTGCAACCTGTTCTGATTTAAGGGGTTCTTCGCCTGACCAGGCCATCAAACTTAAAACATGTACCGCTACCGCGAACCTGCTATTTGTTGACATATCAAAGCTATCCTGGGAAACACGGGCCGCCGTTTTGTAACCATTATAGTTACAAAGTTGATTTTGTCAACTATTTGTGTGTGTTAGGGTTTTGGGGCGAGTCTTCTCAATGCAATTGAATTTCAGCCACCAACTCTGCCGCCGTCACAATGCGAATACCTTGATATTGCTTCAAGTCGAGCAGGTGACTGTCTCCTGAGACAATTGCTTCAGTATGGCCTGCAACAGCACAAGCAATCACAGCGTCGTCGTCCGGGTCGGCAAGAACAACGGGCTCAATCTCCGCCGGGTCAATAATGGAAGCCAGAGCTGCATACCCTAAAACCAATTCATGAGGTGTAACAGCGGCGGACGCCAGCCGGGCAGCGAATTTCTCACGACGCAGAACATCCTCCAACTCCGCGAGCAATGGAATTGTTGTCAACAACTGGATGTCACCCATCCAGGATTTTGCGGGAATTACCCCGCCACATCAGGCCTGAGACTACGATGTTGGTATCTGCGACTACTCGCATCAGGAGGCGCGGCGTGAGTGGCGCGCTGCTTCAATTTCGGCCTCTATTTCGGATTCTGTGAGCGTTGGAACATCAAGATTCGCCAAACGATCTGCGGCACTGAACAAGTGATCGACACGTCGGCGGCGGATCTCCTCACGGAGTAGAGTTTCAATAGCTTCTGGCGTCAACAAACCGCTCGCCTCCGCTTCGCGCGCCAAGTTATCGGGTAAGGTCAATTTGAGTTCAGTGGACATTCCAATGATCCTCCAGAGTAATCCTAAGCTACCGCACCGCGTGATTTGTGTCCATCACAACGCGCTTATAATACTCATACTTGGAGCAGCTCCCTACACTCCAGATCCTCGTACGCCATCATCACTCTTCCCAAGTGGTTCCACCAGATGTTTGGTTCGTGGCCGGTGTCCCACTGCCACGCTGGTTGGAAGAGTTTTCGGATGACGCAGAGACGGTAGTCGTACCATAACTGCTCCCAGGAATAGTCAGTCACTCCGTTCTCACAGAGACGCTCGTGATATTGCTGGAGAAGCGGGATTTCGAGAGCTCGGCGTTGTTCCGGAAACCAGAAGAGGGCCATCATGTGGGCGAGGTCTTTCGCTGCGAGATCGATGAGCCAGGTCTGCCAGTCAATGATGCGAACGGTGTCTGTATCAGGATCACGAGGGTAGAGGACGTTGCCGATATGGATGTCTTCGTGGACGACAGTATAGGCAGTCGGCACAGTCAGGCGTGTGTACAAATCAGGTAATGCCGCAAGCACCTCGCGATAGATATTGCGCTGGTTTTTGGAAAGCCGATCGCCAAGGAAGTTGGTAAAGCGACTGATGCGCTCGCGAACGTCCTTTATCCTTCGATCAACTTCAGCCTGATCAGGAAGGGACCAGCCGAGCACATCCCACGGTGGCCGTCCCCACCAGGCCGCATGAATATCCGCCAACGCTCGAACTATTAGCTCGCAATTCAGCCGCGTGGGTGGCAGTTGGGAAGCCGGCTCGCTGTAGTGTGTGCTGGAAACATCCTCCAACAGAAGATGCAACTTGTGTTGTTCCGGCGAAAACACCGCATCGTAGCAGCGAAGTACGGCAGGAGTGCGCGGGGCGACGAACTTATAAAACCTCACTTCCCAGCCACCCTCCGGAGTTGAGACGGGATGCACCGGCTTTGAAAACTTCAGGAAAAGACGATCTGGCGCCTGTGAATTGCGAGTATATGAGATTTTGAGGTGAGCAATGATCGAGAAGCTCGTCACGTCGGATTCGTAACTGACTTCCGCGACCCGGCCTCCTTTCAACAGTTCGTTTCGCCAGAGAATTTTGGTCAGCCACGTCGGGTTGATTTGATCGAGACTGGTGATGAGTTCAGGCTCCAAAGTGCTACTTGACGGCCGGAGCTTTGAGGTCGTGAATCAGACCGAAGAGAACGTCGACGTCGATGGGTTTCGGAACGAGGGCGAGATAGCCGACAGCGAGGGCGCGCTCGCGGTCTTCTTCACTCGCATAACCTGACACTGCAATTGCCGGTACATCCCTCAGGCCAGGTAAAAGACGGAGTTGTTCGAGGAGTTGATAGCCGTCAACGTCCGGCATACCGATGTCTGAAACGATGATGTGCGGACGGTTCGTGATGGCACGGCTCAGGGCCTCTGCTGCTGATGCCGCAGTCGCCACATTCGCACCTTCACGACGGAAGATCGTGCTCAGCAACAGCAATGTATCTGGCGAGTCTTCGACGATCAGGACTTCAAGGCCTTCGAGTGAGTGACGTTTCATGTCTGCCGGCTCGGGAGCCACTTTTGCAGTCGGCGCGAGCTCCATTCGCATCGAGAATGTGGCGCCTTTTCCAACACCGTCCGACTTAGCCGCAAGACAACCGCCATGCATCTTTGCGAGCGCATCGGCAATCGCGAGCCCCAGACCTAAACCGCCATGCCGTCGCGAAGTCGACCCGTCTGCCTGCCGGAACCGATCGAACACATGCGGTAAAAATTCAGGCTCGATACCAACGCCGGTATCTACAACAGTCAGCAAAGCTTGATCACCATCAGGTTGTGTAGTGATGTTTACCTTTCCACCAGTATCGGTGAACTTGATCGCATTCGAAACGAGGTTCCACGCGATCTGCTGTAAACGAACCGGCTCGCCCATCACGGTCAAACTCGACGGCCACAACGTCATCGACAACTCGATGTTCCGTGCCGCGGCAGACGCGCGCACAGTATCAACCGCAGCCCTGACCGCCGCATTCAAATCCGATGGCTTCGGCTCGAAATGAAGTTTGCCGGTGGCGATGCGAGACGTGTCGAGCAGGTCATCGATCAATCTCGACTGCAACCACGCGTTTCGCTCGATCGCATCCAGCGCCTGCGCGACACTCTTCTCGTCAAGCGTTCCACTGCGCAACAATTTGATCCATCCGACTACGGGCGTGAGCGGCGTGCGCAGCTCGTGAGAAAGCGTGGCCAGAAATACGTCTTTGGCGCGATTAGCGTCCGCGAGTTCGACGTTGAGTTGTTTCAACTCTGCAGTACGCTCTTCAATTCTCCGCTCGAGATCGAGATTTAACTGTTGGAGATCCAGACGTGCTTTCTGTTCGGCCAACATCAGCCGCCGGTGCTCGACACCTCTGCGAATCGTGTGCTTCATGCTCTCGATGTCGCAGGGTTTCACGAGATAGTCGTAAGCACCTTCCTGCAACGCGGCAATCGCCGATTCGACAGAAGCAAATCCGGTCAGCACAACGGAGATGGTGAGCGGCGCGTGACGACGAATTTGATTGAGTACCGAGAGGCCATCGCCTCCTTCCATGTGCAAATCGGTGAGCACGAGGTCATAGTCTTCTTTACTCATCAGATCTATGGCCTCGTCACCACTCGACGCGGTATCAACGACGTACCCTTCATTCTCAAAGATCGCAGCAGTAGTGATGCGCAGGCTTTCCTCGTCGTCCACGACAAGCAATCGCGCCGCGCCGGCAAACGCAGCAAAGCCGCCCGCCTCATTCAGAGGCGCGCCGTTTCCTGACTCATTAAACGATTGACTCATCTCGTCGCTGATTTAGTTTCGCTTTGTTCTTCGAGAATCGGGGATTCAACCTGAAGCACGATGCTAAAAATCGTACCTCTACCAATCTCACTGGTCACTTCGATGCGGCCACCGTGTTGCCTCACAATGTCCTGCGTGACCCAAAGGCCAAGGCCCGTTCCTTTCTTGCCGGTGGAAAAAAACGGATCAAAAATGCGCGTCAAATCGTCCTCAGCTATCCCGACGCCAGTGTCCGTAAGTTGGACCAAAATCGACGGCTGCAATGCTTGTTCGTAACGAGAAGTGGAAATAACAATCTCGCCATCACCTTCAATCGCCTGTTGCGCATTGATGATCAGATTCAGAAAAACTTGTCGCAACTGATCGGCGCGCGCTCTGATGCGCGGCAGGGAGTCGTCAAACGACTTCGTTATTCTGATGCGCAGTTGGCGCATCTTCTTTTCCAGAAGTACCAGCGTCTCTTCAAGCAACTGGTTCACGTCAACCCAGTCAACTTCACCTGGCCGCCGCGCAAAGCCGAGCATCTGCCGGATGATGTGCGACACGCGCTCCGTCTCTTTTCTCGCAATCTCAAGAAAGCGCGAGTTCTTGTCGCCTTCAGCGCTAGTTTGCATCAGGTAAAGCGCGTTCTTGATCGCTTCGAGAGGATTGTTCACTTCATGTGCGATCGACGCCGCGAGACGCCCGACAGCCGCCAGCTTCTCCGATTCAAACAACTGCTGCTCGACGCGTCGTCGCTCAAGCTCGCGAATCTCAGTCAGGTCGTGAAGAATTGAGACGACGGCAGTCACTTGCCCCGTTGCATCCAGAACCTCACGCGCCGTGATCTCCATCGGCAACGCACGACCATCTTCCGGATCGATCAGTTCAATCTCGGCCTGGCGTCCTGTTTCAGAAGCTGATGCAAGCGTAGAGATGAATGATGTGAGTTTGACTGCATTCGTCCGCACCGCAGCGGACGCCGACGAGTGGAACGATTCGTTCTCCTGAAACAACAACTCCGCGCGACGGTTGAACAGGATGAAGTTACCTGCCGAGTCGCACACGACGATCGGATGTCCGACGTTCTCGATAATCAGATCGAGACGATCACGCTCGCGACGTGATTCAGCTTCAGCTTGTTGCAGCTTAACAAAGTTACGTGCGAGCTCTTCATTCGCTTCACGCAAGTCAGTAACGTCGCGGAAGATCGAGACAAGGCCGAGCGGCTCACCGCGTGAATTGGCAGCAGGAGTTGAAATTACTTCGAAGTGAATGTCGGAACCCTCGATGGGATCGACAAGCGTGATGTCTCTCTGAATAACTTCCGACGAAGACACCGTGGCGCTCGAAAGGTAAGCGGAAAACAGAAGATCGTTCATCTTCAACGCACGGCGCTTACCTTCACCGGCGTTGGCGGAACCGCTGAACAACTCTTCTGCACGACGATTCTGCAAAAGTATCTGGTTGTCGAGATCCGTTAGCACGATCGGATCGGCGACCGACTTCATGATCGACTCGATCCACTGTCGCTCGCGCTGTAGCTTCGTGACGGTGGTGACAAGCCGTTCCTGGTGCGCTGCGAGTGAGGCTACGATGCCGATTCGTTCGGCGAACCGCTTCATCAATGTCAACGATTCCGAATCAAGCGTCTCCTGGTTCGCGCCAACGTACAACACGCCCATTCTCGCGCCCGGCTCAAACGCCCAGTATTGAGTCGGAACTCTCGCAGCACCGGGTCGCGAGGGGATCTCGGAGATGCCGAATAATGGAACGGCGAATACTTGAGATTGCCAGCGCAGGTTAGCGAAGAGACTTCGTGAGGCTTCGTCATCTTCCATCGAGATCCACAACGGCTGAGCATCGTGGATCACACGCACACACGCGGCGCTCGAATCGAGTGGCATTTCAATTTTGGTCGCCGAGGGATCTCCGTCAAAGCCGACAGCAGCGCGAATACGCAACTCAGCGTCGCGCTCGTTGATGATCGCGATCGCTGCCTGCCGGTGGCCGAAGTTGGTCGATATCGCTTCCAGAGCGAGAAGGAGTCGCTCATGAAGCTTGGGCGTGGCCAGCATTTGCGTAGTCGTCTCGATGAAGACGTCATACTGGCGCGCACGCGGGCTGGGCCGCTCAGGCTCCGAAAGGGATGGGGCCGGTCGAAAAGCTAGTTCTGAGGGAACTTCTCCCATAAAAGATTCCCGATGTTCGATGACCGTCTACTTAGCCGAGCGGCGTGCTATCGGTCCTTGTTGCTCGAGTTTCGCGGCGTCGAGTCTCAGTTTCTACAACTTCGCCACCCGGTGTCAGTGCGGGTCGGGAAACTGCCGGCGTCAGGCCCACGGCTTCTGCATACTTCAAGTACGTATCGATTGAGGCAACAACTACGCGCGCTTCGATCGTAATCAGGTCAATACCCACCAGCGAGATTCTCACCCATGCGTCGATCACGATACCTTTGTCGAGTACGCGATCAAGGACGTCAATTAAGCTAGTTCCGCCTGGTGCTCTTTCGACAGCCATTTGCTTCGGTTCCTTTATTAGAAGTGTTATACGAGCTCACGCGAGGTTTCACGGCGCCCAACTGCTCTTCTCAAAAAACCTTTCTCATTGCCTCCGATTACTTAATCCGGCGCTTCACTGCTTTGCGCCCCGCACGACGGCTAGTAACAACTTCGGTCTCACTACGCGCCGCAGCGATATTCGCGGCGGCAAGTTTTCTAATCTCCTGTTCAAGCTCGGTCAGCCGTTCGCGCAACTCAACGTTTTCCGCTTCGGCGCGCTCGGCGCGTGTCGTCAGGTTGGTGTCGTAGCGCCACCAGTTCAAACCGATCTGCTCGGCCTTATCGATCGAGCAGACCAGCAGACGAATCTGCAGAGTCAATAACTCTACATTCGCCAACGACACTTTGATGTCGCCAGCTATCACAAGTCCTTTATCAAGAATACGGTCGAGAACATCAACCAGACCCGGGGGACGGGCCGTTATCAGGGTAGACCGCTCGCTGGACACTTTCGCCCTCCACTATCAGGGGGCGGCTTTACTCACAAAGCTCAGATGGCCGCCACCATCGTATGACTCTCCTGCCGAGCAATATGCTTACTGCTAAATCAAGCGCCCGATTGGACCGAGATCGAGATTGAGGTCTTCAGCTTCTAATCCGAACTGAGTTTTCAATTCCTGAAGTTTGGCCTCTAATCTCATGAGCGCCAATCCCAACTCTTCGATCTGTTCAGGTGAGAGATCACCGCCTTCCATCCGGCGGACCGCCTGTTTTTCCAACAGACGGCGGATGAACTCGATCAAAGTTAGAACCAGCTTCGCCAGACCCTGCTCGACGCTCTGCGCATCGATATTTATTCGCGAAGGGAGAGTGTCTGTGACACAACGAAGTTGCTCCACAAACTCGTCCTGATGCGAAGTTTCGATCTCCGGCTCAGCCGAAAGGGGATTTTCGGGGGAAAACGTCATCAGCTTACTCCGAACTGGCTACTAAACTCAAGCTCAATGTTTGCAAAACTATACGGTGGCCAAGGGCCGCTCACCATAAAGCGAGTCTCAGGCCGCTCCTCAACTGCACCGGCCATCTTTGTTCGATACTCGTGAACGGCTGCGCGTGAGATGAGGTGATCTGCCCTAGCTAAAATTACTGTTTCAGAGGGAGTTACAGAGATTTTCTCCTCGTTGATCAGGTCGCCCAGCTTTTCCCGCAACCATGCAGATAATTGGCTTTTTTGAGCCGCTCCGGCCTCGTCGCGCAGGATCTCCCTACGCTTTTCCAGCAGGAATGCGGTGCCGGGTCCCACACTGTTTGAGTCCGGAGATGTGTCTGCGGCGTCGATTGTGCGGATCATTCTCACATTCATCTCAACGCAGCCACGCACGTGCGCGAGTTTCGCTTTGATCACCTCATGGTGTGTTGAAACGTAGTTCCGGAGTTGTTCAATTGTGACGACTGTTCCGAAGCGAGCCGGCAAAGGTGTCGTTTGTTCAGTGATACTGCGTACGACTTCATGATGCGCCAGCGCGTTTTTGCGATTGACCTGAAAAGCGTCAGATCCGCAAACACTCACGAGTGCCGAAAGATCTTCGTCGAATTCAACGATTCGCACCTCGGCGCCGGAAACACCGTGCAGGCTCTTGTTTAGCCGCTCGACGCCCTCGGCAAGGCAGTAAACGTATAGCCTCATTCCATTGCTTCGCGGTTACGTAAGACTTCGTTTGCAGTTTCCACTGAGCTCACGAGCACGTTCAAGCCCACGAAGATCAGATCGATGTCCGCGACGGAGATGGTGATCTCACCGGCGATCACGAGACCGCGATTGAGCACGTGATCGAGTGTTTCAAGTAAAGAGAGATCGGTGTTTTCCCACTCTTCGCCGGCGATGATCTGATCGAAGTCTGACATGTTTTATCCTGCGCAGAAATTGTAGACCGGCCACGGGCCGGTTAATTCCAAGCGAACGCCGGCGGACTGATGCTCCTGCGCGAGACGTTCGGCCGCATCGCGAAACTCTTCAAACGTTGCGCGCTTCACCAGGAATGCAAACTTCGCTTTCAGCTCACCGTGCTCGGTTGTTTCAACCTTCAGAATGCGTAAACGCCGGGCGTCGTCCGTTTGCGATTTTAGTGTCTGCTCAATCTGGTCGACGATTCGATTCACTGCTGCACGCGCTTCGTCGACCTTGAGCGCCTCGATCTTCTTTTGCATCAGGTACGACTGTCCTGGCGGCGCCTGTTCGGCACGCTGGACCAGATCGCGCAGGACTGGGCTGACGGAAGTAATACTCGACAACAACACCCCGCGATCGTAATAGACATTCACGCCCCACTCTTCGCGTCCACGCAGTTGCTCGATGATCGATTCGAGCTCGCGGCTCTTGTCCGTTAACATTTGCTCGACGCCGCTACGTTCGAGATAGATCGTTCCGAAACGAAGCGGGACCACTGTGGCGCGCTTGGCGACGAACTCGACGACTGTTTCGTGTCGCATCGCGCGGATCGCGGTCCAGGTCGCATCGGTTAATTGTTCGGCGAGTTTCTCTTCACTGTACGTCGCACGCGGGACCTGGCTGGCGAGTGCGGCAAGTGTGTTGACCAAAATCCACTCGAGTCTTGAGTCGTCCTCGATCGCAGCCGGTAACGCTTCAACCGGCAACTGCGCGGCAGCCGCACTCTCGGCAATACAGTAGACGTAATAAGCAAGCTCAGCCATTAACAGTATATTCTCCCGCAACGGCGCAGCGGCGCAACGGAAAACCTATCTCGGCGTCTTCCGCTGCGCCGCCGCGCCGCTGCGTGAGTAACTTTCCCAAGCTTTGAAATGCTGCCGAAGATCCTTTGCGCCGTGGATCTCGTGCGGTTGCTGGGGCGCGACAAAGATCTCGACCGAGCGCCGCCGAAACTTCGCCTTAAACTCCTCCATCACCTGCTCCTGCATCTTTCGTCTTGACCTGCAAAACTTGCAGTCATTCACCGGCACTACGCCATTGATCAGTAACTTACTCATCGGCACTTTCAACTTTTTGAGCGACTTCTCGAGGTCAATCGTTTCTTCAAGACTCATGCGCTCCGGAATCGCCACACCGACAAACTCACAACGTTCCGGATCGGTCAGCAACGCAATCACTTTCTTTATGCTCTTGGACATCGACACGAGCTCTTCCGCCACCTGATTCGCGCGCATCACGTCTTTGTACTTCAACAACAGCTTGATAAACGTCCTGATCCCCGAGAGCGCGACCTGCGGCAACTCCAGAAAACGTATCAAGTGTCCGGTCGGCGCGGTATCGAGCACGAGCGTCTGGTACTGCTCGAGATCCAGAATATCGCTGATCGTGCCGAGCGCCGCGATCTCATCGATCCCCGGCGGAGTCAACTCGACCAACTCTCTCATTGCCTCGCGATCGAATTTGATCTCCATCCGTGAACCGCCGGACAGCGATGCAAACAGTTCATCGGTCCACGTGCGATAACGCTCCTTCAAGTCTTCAAACCACTTACCCGGATCGATCTCCATTCCGTCGAGAT
Source organism: Pyrinomonadaceae bacterium (assembly GCA_035251975.1). Lineage (GTDB taxonomy): Bacteria > Acidobacteriota > Blastocatellia > Pyrinomonadales > Pyrinomonadaceae > PSRF01. The sequence continues at coordinate 11,321 of DATFDT010000071.1, forward strand.
TCGCAGGACCGATCTCTTCATCAAAACTGTCTGACAACGAGTGCGCCGGGTCAGTTGAGAACACGAGTATTTTTTCGTCTGGATTCGCTTGAGCGAGCGCCAGGGCAAAGGCAGCGGCGGCAGTTGTTTTACCCACGCCTCCCTTACCACCAAAGATCACGATCTTGCGTGACGCCAATGGGAAAGCATTAACCACGGATGACACGGATTTTAAATCCGGATTTAGGATCCGTGTCATCCGTGGCTTCGTTTCATCTTCCCAGATCAACTTGCCGATTTTTTTCAAATCATCGATGCCGCGCACTTCCTTCTGCTGCAAGGGAAGATAATGAATTTTCAGATCGCCAAACGTCGAGGCAATCTCCTTTATCCACGGGCGCTGGCTTCGCACACGCGCACGACAATACGCACACGCACCATGCTCCTGCTCGACGCGATTCACGATCAGATCGCGCACCGGCACGCCTTGCTCGCTCAACAACTTCCAGTATCTTTGCGTCTCACGAACAGCCATCGCCTCGGGAATCGTTACCAGCGTGAAACTCGTCTGCTCACGATCGTGAAGCAACTTCCGCACAGCCTCGATCCTTCGACTCAAATCTTGAAGAAACAGATCGACCTCATCCGCCACGGGCCGGCGACGCGCAAAATGTGCAACGATATACCGGTGCTTGTCGCCCATCAGATCGAGCGCCTTCACCATCCGATCAAACACTTCCGGCAATCGCAACAACCGCGTCGTATGTCCCGACGGCGCCGTATCAACAACGATGTGCGCATACGCACCCTCACGGTCCAACTCACTCAACTCAAACAACGACATCACCTCATCCATGCCCGGCAACGAAAGACTCAACAACTCATTGATGTCGTCCTCGTCGAGCAGTGTCCCGCGCTCGGCGATCTCCGCGAGCACTTTCCCGTGCTCCGCCCGAAACCTCTCGAGCGCCAGACTTGCATCCATCTCATAAGCAAACAGTCGCGCCCCTCGATGCTGTTTGACTTCAACGAGTCGATTACCGATCTTTACGTCGACACTGTCAGACAAACTATCAGATAGGGAATGGGCCGGATCTGTTGAGAACAACAGAATCGATTCGTCTTTTTTGAGCTTATTGAGGAGATAGAGAGCAGTCGCTGATGCGGCGGTCGTCTTGCCGACGCCACCCTTGCCACCGAAGAAAAGGTAACGGGCGTTCAACCTTTGTCGCGGAACTCGCCTTGATCGTCTCCGCCAACTTCGATCACGAAACTCGACGACTCAGCCGTGTGCGCAGTCGCTTCATGCATCAAATCGAGCTGCCGCATCTTGATCACTCGCAGCCGCGCAAACAACTCCGCTTCACGCTCGCGAAACTCCTCGTCGGAGATCTCCTCCAACTCATAGCGCATTTGCAACTCGAGCAGTTGCTCCTTGATCACACTGTCGTCGTTCAACTCCTGATCGGCCATCTTCTGGATCTGGCCGAGGATGAACTTGAAACCGTTGACCGGCGCCAGGAGTAAGTCGTCGATTAAAAACATTAGCTGGCTACTGCTTCGGTAGCGCCCTCGCCGCGCTCGAGCTTGAGACGAATGTGAACGAAATTGTATGGGGGCCAGGGACCAGTGTACTTGAACGAAAGCTTGCCTTCGTACTTCGAAGCGATCTCTTTCACCTTCTGATCAAACTCGGCTTCGCGATCGCGCTCGATCAAGAAAGCCGCGTTCATGATCATGCGATCGCCGATCGGTTTGTTGGCGCGCGACGCAACCGCCGTATCTCGCAACTGTGAATACACCTCGCGAATATAAGCGTCCGCCTGATCCGTCAACGCAGTCTCGATCAGGCGGCCGAGCTGCATGCGTGCGAAGTAAGTCGAACCGGTCGTACGCGAAACGATCTGCTCTTTGAGGTGACGGATCTCATCGTCTTTCTCTTCCAGTTCAGAGGTGACTCGGTCGCGATCCCAGTTCACCTTCAAACCAAACTCAACCTTGCCTTCCATCTTCGCCAGCACGTCACGCAAAGCATCGTAGGTGCCGCGAATCAACTCGACTATGTCTTCTTCCGTACGGAACAGCGCGCCGAACGCCATCGGCAGAACCGTAAACTCGCGCATCACTGTCTCGTTTACCTGCTCGTGGGCAAACACGTTCTCGCGCGTCGGATCGTAAACAACGAGTGGTGTATTGGAGACCACCGCCGCGAGACCCTTGTGATGAACAGTGTAAACATCATCACCGCGGCCGCCGATACCCATCGGACCGAATGAGCGTGGCTCGGAAGTCTCGATTATGCAATAGACGTATTTGCCTTCGGTGACTGTTTCGACAGCGGGGGTTTGTTCTGCTCCACTCATTTGTTTTCCGAATAGCGCCGCAATTCGGGACCGAGGCGGCGCCAGAAAAGATGGGATTAGACTACGCCGTGAATAATACCCAGTTCGTCTCGATCTGTTCAAGCGTTATTGGACTAAATCAAAACATTACGTGAAGGCGCGATCGAAAACCGGATGATTGTAATGCATCATACATAGGTGTTCGTCCGGCATCGAGCGCATATTGCGGGTTGGCATAGACGTTGCTCGTTTTGAGACTGCTTTTAGTAAATGGGCTGAGGATAGTTTCAAGAAGGAGATTCGATCATGCTGTGGACAATTCTGGTGATTCTGTTGGTCTTGTGGCTGATTGGGTTGCTATCACACGTCGGCGGCGGTCTCATTCACCTGCTGCTGGTCGTTGCGGTAATCATCCTGGTTATCAACCTCGTGACCGGACGGCGCGCGGTTTAAATCCGTATAAAGATCCGTGTTATCTGTGGTAACTAATCGCGGATAACACGGATGATTACGGATTAGGTAAATCATTGTTAGCTGGTCCCTGGTAAACCCGCCCTTCAGCACTAAATCGCGAGCCATGACACGGGCAATCCCACGTTTGCTCGGTTGAGTTCCACGCGACAATACATCCGAGGTGCGGGCAGACGGCTGAGAGTTTGTGTACGTTACCGTTCTCATCGCGATGCATCGCGATCTTCGAAACACCATCGCGCATGATCGCGCCCTCGCCGGGTCGCAGCTCTGACTCTGACTTGATATCACCCGCCGTCATGTAATCAGCGTACTGTCCTGCGACGTTGATGTTCTCCGATGCGTATTCCGGTAGCGACCTCAAACGTATGCGCGAAGGACTGTACAAATCTTCCCATGGGTTCTTGCGTCCCTGAATCAAGTCACTCAGCAACATGCCGGCAATCGTGCCGTGCGTCATGCCCTGGCCGGAGTCGCCTGTCGCGATGTAAACGTTGTCTGCGTCGAGCGGATTGCGACCGATGAAAGCGAGGCCATCGACCGGCTCCATCACCTGTCCCGACCAGCGATATTCAACTTCGAGCGACAGTGGAAAGCGTTCACGCGTCCACTGCTCGAGTCGCGCGAACCGCTCAGCGCCGTCGTTCGCTTGTCCAGTCTTGTGATCTTCACCACCGACAATCAAGACGTCGTAATCGTCTCCACGTTTTAGTCTCACGTAATGATACGGATCGCCTGTGTCCCAGTAGAGCGCACGTGTCACCGAGCCTTTAGGAACGCGCACTCCGATCACGTAGGTGACGTAAGGCGCCTGCTTCGTATGAATCGCGACGCGATCGTTAACCGGAGTATTCGTCGCGACGACGACGACCTCGCTCTTAACTACTGGTCCATGACTCGTCTCGACTGTAGCCTGCGCGCCGCCCTCGATCCCCTTGATCATCGCCGCGTGCGTTTGTCCGAAGACACGACCATCCTCACGCATGATCGCTTTGACCATACCGTCAAGATATTTGAGTGGATGAAACTGCGCCTGCCGTGGGAAGCGCAGCGCCGGACCCGTATTGAATGAGTTAACCGGTGCACGCGCGACTTTTTCGACTCCGCTGAGTCCGGCGCGATGCGACGCGGCCAGCTCGTCGTCGAGCAGATCTACCGACTGTTCCGGCGCGCAAAAGAGAAACCCGTCAAGCCATTCGAAATCGCAGTCGATATTTTCTGCCGCGATGATCTCGCTGATCTTTTCGATCGCAGCCGTATGACTCTCCGCTGTTAGACGCGCGCCTTCTTCGCCGTGCAGCTTCTCGATTTCGACGTAGCGATCGTCGTAAGCGTTGGTGAGATGCGCGGTGGTGCGACCTGTCATACCACCGCCGCTCACACCGTCGTCCAGCACGACTACAGATCGGCCTTCTTTGGCAAGCAGATACGCTGTCGTCAATCCGGCGATGCCCGCACCGATGATACAAATGTCAGTGCGAATACTCTCTTTCAGCCGAGATTGAGACGGCGTATCTGCCGTAGCCATCCAGAGTGATGTGCTTCGTTGTGAATCGTCTTTCATTAGACTCCGCCGCGCCCGCTAAAATTATCACTTCGCCGGCGTACCGATGTTCACATCGATGCGTTTGTTACCACCAAACCACCGCCCACCAAACACGAACAAAGCGGCTACCACAAGGATCACGAAGATTACGAGAACTGCAATGATTCCGGTGCTCGCCGTACTGCTAGCATTGTCTCCCATCTCAATTCCTCCTGATTAATTTGATCGGTCGCTACCCGCACTTTAGCCCGCGGTTGTCTCGCCTCCGAGTAACGTTAAAACTTCCCCCGTGACATAACTTGAATCCACTTCCGATGCGAAATAAACATATGCAGGCGCGATCTCTTCCGGCTGCGCCGGACGCTTCATCGGTGTGTCTGCGCCAAACTCAGCCACGTCTTTTGCTTTCTTATCCGCCGGATTGAGCGGCGTCCAAACTGGACCAGGCGCAACGCAGTTCACGCGAATGCCACGCTCGACGAGGTTCTGCGCGAGCGACTTCGTGAACGCGTGAATCGCGCCTTTCGTCGAAGCGTAGTCAAGCAACTCTTTGCTGCCTTCAAGTCCTGTGATCGATCCCGTGTTAACGATCGCGCTGCCCTCCTCGAGATGCGGCAGCGCTGCCTTCGTCATGTTGAAATACCCATAGATGTTTGTCTTGAACGTGTGATCCCATTGTTCTTCAGTCACGTCTTCAAGACTTTCCTGGTGTTGTTGAAACGCCGCGTTGTTGACCAGGATGTCGAGCTTGCCAAATTTGTCTACCGTCTGCTTCACAAGCTTCTTGCAAACTTTCGGATCGCGAACGTCGCCCGTTAAGGGGAACGCCTCTTGTCCCTCGGCTTCGATAGCGCGCTTCGTTTCGTCAGCGTCGCGTTTCTCCTCTTTCAAAAACGTGAACGCAACGTCAGCACCTTCGCGCGCAAACAGCACTGCGACCGCGCGACCAATACCGGAGTCACCGCCAGTGATCAGCGCCACCTTCTCTTTCAGTTTTCCAGCGCCCTGATACATCGGCGCCTGGTAGTTCGGCCGCGGTTTGAGTTTTGCCTCAACGCCCGGCTTCTCCTGATGCTGTGGTGGCATCGGCGATTTCGGCTGCTTGAGCTTGCCCTTTACTCCCTTTTTAGTCGCCATGTTCGTGGCGATTTGCAAATCACGATCCGTGCTGGCATCACGATTGCGCGAAGGAAGAATGTGTAACGAAACCGGAGTTAAGTGCCCCGGAACTAAACAATGCGGGGTTACGGCTGTACAGGAAAGCTACACTAATAGGAGGTTCATAAATGGCGAAGAAATCAGAGAAGAGTCATCGTGAATTGATCGACACCGGTACAGACAAACGCTTTGTGAGGCGAAATGAGAAGGGGCAATTTGATGAAGTGGTAGATGTAGGACGCTCACTCGCGCAGGATCGCCAACAAGAGGCGAAGACCAAAGTTCCACCGGGGCAAGGCGACCGCGGCGATCAGGAGAAGGAGTAATTTATTGGCCGCGGACGAACGCAGATGAACGCAGATCTTATCCGCGTTTATCCGCGTAAATCCGCGGCTTCTTGCTTACTCGTTGAAAATAGTCGTTGAGCATTCGGGCATGACATATCAAACACATCTGCTCCGGCAGCTCCATGTTGGTGGATCGGATCAAGGCGCCACACCACGAACAGATGATGTCGAATTTAGGCTTCTCACGAGGATCAATACGCTTACTCAAAATTAACCTTCCTGACTGACCTGACCGCAATGCACAAACAAATACTGTTCCAATGACAAAGATCGAACGTTTGCAGAACATCGGCATACGTCGACTCGGTACTCCCAAACGCGGCTTTCGCTACAAGCCGGTTAGTGGTCGTCTGACCAAAGCCGACCTCGACAGGATTAACGATCTGAAAATTCCTCCGGCGTGGACTGACGTGTTCATCAATCCGGCCGCAAATGGACAAGTGCAGGTGATCGGAAAAGACACGGCGGGACGCTGGCAGTATCTCTATCACGAGAGCCACACACGCGTGCAGGAGCTTCGTAAATTTCGACGGATCACTAAATTTGCGAAAGCGATTCCACAGATGCGCGCCACCGTCGCGCGCCATTTACGCCAGCCGGGTCTGACGCGAGAACGCGTGCTCGCCGCTGTGCTGCGTATTCTCTCGACGTGCTACATGCGACCGGGCAGCGAAGTGTATGCGAGTGAACATGGCAGTTACGGCATCGCGACGTTGCGGCGCAAACACGTGAACGTCAAAGGCGAGCTGATCGAATTCGATTTTCCCGGAAAGGCGGGCGTGAGACAGCAACGCGAGTTACGCGATCGCCAGGTCGCGCGCGTGGTGCGCGAGACGATCAAGCTGCCGGGATATAACGTCTTCAAGTATGTAAATGGCGACGATAAGCCGGTAGTCGTGACGCGACGTCATATTAACGAGTACATCAAGGAAGTGATGGGCAGTAGTTTCAGTGCGAAGGACTTTCGCACGTGGGCGGGCACACTTGTTTGCGCATGCGCACTCGCGCGAAACGGTGATGAGATTTCGGAGAAGAAGACTGCGCGAAACAAACGCATCGTCGCTGCGATCAAAGAGACTGCGGAGGTGCTCGGCAACACGCCGGCAGTTTGTCGTGGCTCTTACGTATGTCCGGAGATCATCAGCTCGTTCGAGAAGGGCCAGGTGATCGACGACTGTACTACGAAGCTCGACGATCTGATTGCTTTTCGCGGACGTGGTCTACACAAAGCGGAACAGTCGTTGCTTAAGTTTCTCAAAAAGGGAGGTTAATCAATGGAAGGTCCATTAAGAGGAATACTGGCGGGTGCAGCAGCGTGGAAATTCGGTGGCGGGTGCATTTCCACCATTTTGATCTTCATTATTGTCTTTTGGGCGCTCGGATACGTGAACTGTTAGCCACGGATTGTACGGATCTTTTAAGAGAGGATTTACACAGATCGATCCGTGTTAATCCTGTCTTAAAAGATCCGTAAGATCCGTGTTACCAGGTCACCACGAGTTCTTCCGCTTCCTGCCACACCGGCAAGTTCGGACGAATCGCGCAACGGTACAGGTGATCGGGACGGTCCAAAAGAATGCCGGCTCCCATCACGACAGTGCTTATCGGATCTTCCGGCACGGTAGCCCGCAGTTTCAATTCACTTTGCAGGCGACTCTTCAATCCCTTCAGTAGTGATCCACCGCCCGTGAGGATCATTCCCGAGTAGTAAATATCCGCGACAGCTTCCGGTTGCGCGTCTTCAATCACGCGCCGGATGCCCGTCACGATCTCACTGATGATCGGTTCCAACGCTTCGCGCACTTCTTCAGCCGTAATCTGTACCGCGCAAGCATAACCATCACTCAACTGCTTACCGACAAGCTGAATCTTTCGCTCGTCCGACGGAATGTCATCATCGCTAAGGGCACCGAGCTCACGCTTCAACGCTTCAGCAGTATATTCGCCAATCTGTAAACAGTAGTTGGACCGCACGTAATCGCGAATGCTTTCGTCCATCGCGTTTCCGGCAGCCTGCAAACTCGTCGACGAGACAACTCCACCTGACGCGACGATCGCGATGTTTGTCGTGCCACCACCGATATCGACAACGAGATGCGCGCGTTCATCGTCGAATGCGAGGCCAGCGCCGAGTCCAGCGGCGAGTCCTTCATCAACGAGATCGGTGCGACGCCCACCCGCATCGTGTGCGGCATCGCGAACGGAGCGTTGCTCAACCGCAGTCGCAGAGCCGGGAATGCCGACGACAAAATGACCGAAGCGAATCCCGTCAGTCACCTGGCCGATAAAAGACCGCAGCATCTTGCGGGTGACTTCGAAGTTGAAAATGGTGCCGCTACGGATTGGACGGTGTACTTCGATGCCGCGCGGCTCGCGGCCCAGAAGTTTTAGTGCTTTGTGACCAACGGAAACGACCTCACCATCGTAGCGATCGAGCGCTACAACTGAGGGCTCGTTCAAAAGAATTCCCTTGCCGGGTTGATAGATGAGTGTGTTGACTGTGCCCAGATCAATAGCTAGCTCGTTCTTAAAGAACTTCTCGATAAATCTCACGGCGACGGTTCCTCCTCCAAATTGGCAGGGCCCACGGGAGCGAGTGATCACATTCCGAGCGGGCAACTCGTATGCCTTGCGAAAGAGCAGTTGTGTTCCGGGGGATTGTCTTGGAAATTATAAAGACCGATTACGACACGGTTTCCAGGAGCCGTATGACAACTGTGCGCTGAGGCCGGAGTTTGTACCAATTTAGCGCGTTCATTTTGAAGGAATATTTGGCCGCGGATTCACGCGGATGGACGGGGATCCGCGGCTAAATATTTTCTTAACTGGGCGAGTGCCTCCAGAAGGTTGTCGCTAAGATCGATACCGATCACACGACGGCCGCGCTTCACGAGGGCGCGGAAATCGCCTAGCGCCTGCGCCTGTTTGAGGATGGCAAAGGTGTAAGGCTCGCCGGGAATCGCGAAATCAATCGCATCGTTGGCGCTGATCTGGAAGAACACGCCCGTGTCTGGTCCACCTTTGTGTAGCTGTCCGGTCGAGTGCAGAAAGCGTGGTCCATAACCGACCGTGGTGGCGCAATGTGTGGCATCGCGAAGTTGAGTTCTGAGTTCCTGAAACTGGCGATCGATCTCAGGTGTCTCTTCGATGTAGTTCAGGAAAGCGATGTAGTCGCCCGGCTTGATCGTCGCGAGTTGATCTCTCAAAACTTCTGCGACCGACTCCGCTTTCTCAGCATCGTCAGCACCGTAGATCGTGATCGATTCATCTGAAGCTACAGTATTGCGTGGATCGAGGTGACCGCGACGGGTGAAAGCGGTCAGCAGTTCTTTCGTCGCGTCTTTCGCTTCCTGCACGTTTGGTTGATCGAACGGATTGATTCCGAGTCGCCAGCCGGCAACGGCGGTGGCAAACTCCCAAACAAAAAACTCGGCGCCGAGATCGTACAGATCGCTCAACTCGCGATGGACGATCGGGTGACCAGCAGCAGCCAGAGCTTCGAGTTGTGCGCTTTCTGAAACACTGCCAAGCGAAATCGAAACGAACTGGCGATCTTTGCCATAAACATCAGGAGAGCCGAGCGGCTCACCGTTAACGGGCAGTATTCCGGTGCCTTCTTTGCCGGTGCTTTCCGCGATCAGTTGTTCGATCCAGAGTCCCAAGGTCTCGAGAGATCGATCGATCACGAGTGTGAGTTTGTCGCGTCCGGCGGCTGCGTTATCACCCATCGTGACTCCCAGCTCGACCGCCGCATCGTTCGACTGCGCCGCTTGTCTTGCGCCCTCGAGCAGCCTGCGGACGTCGAGGCCCATCAACGCCGCGGGCACCATGCCAAAGTACGACAGCGCTGAGTAGCGTCCACCGATGTCAGACTGGTTGAGAAACGTGCGCCGGAATTTGAGATCCTTCGCGGTTTCGACGAGTGGCGACCCGGGATCTGTGATAGCGACGAAATTGTCGCCCGGATTGTCTCGCAGCTTGTTTACCTCTTCGTACCAGAACTTTTGGAAGACATTAGGCTCAGTCGTACTTCCTGATTTTGAGGCGATGATGAAGAGACAATGCTCGATGTCGATTCGATCTTTGAAAGCGGCGATGACGTCCGGATCGGTCGAATCCAACACGAGCAATTCCGGGAATCCAGGCTGCCTGCCGAATGTTCGCGCCAGCACTTCCGGACACAGCGACGACCCGCCCATGCCGCAAACCATCACGTGTTCAAAACCGCTGCTCCGAACTGACTCAGAAAACTCGACGAGATCGTCAATAACGCCTATCATCTCGTCAGCAACAGTTAACCACCCCAACGAGCTGTTGATGATCTTGATGTTGTCGGGATCAGACTTCCAGAGCGTGGCGTCTTTCTGCCAGATGCGCTTGACTACCTCGTTATGATTCATGATGCCCTCAGTGTAACATTGGCCGTCGTCCTGTGAACGTATGACTGAACCCAAACAAGCTCTCCTGGTAATCGACGTGCAAAACGACTTCTGCCCTGGCGGAACCCTCGCCGTCCCGCATGGCGACGAAGTCGTCGCACCTCTGAACAGGCTGATCGACGACTTCCTCGAGCGTGGCGCGCCTGTCTACAAATCCCGCGACTGGCACCCGCCAGTCACAAAACACTTCGCTGCATACGGCGGCACATGGCCCGTCCACTGCGTGCGCGATACAGAAGGCGCAAAGTTTCATCCGGCGCTGCGTGACGACCCGCGCATCACAGTGATCTCGAAAGGCGTCGACGACGACAAAGAAGGATTCTCAGCTTTCGACGACACAGATCTCGCCGGTCGATTGCACAGGCAAAACGTCGAGGAAATCGTCATCGGTGGACTCGCCACTGACTACTGCGTCAAAAGCACCGTGCTCGACGCCCTGAAACACGGTTTCAAAGTTAAGGCTATCGAAAACGCCATGCGTCCTGTCGATCTCCAACCCGGCGACGGCGATCGCGCCATCGACGAGATGCGCGACGCCGGAGCCGAAATCGTTACCTGATGGGCACTCTCAATATCGATCGTTACCACGCCGCTATGGGCGACGCGTCTTTCAAAGATGTGACGCGGCTCCACGATCAGCGACTGAGTGACGCCGAAGCTACTTTCTACGTCACGCAACGCAAACTTCCCTTCGCGCCCTGCCTGGGCCACGAGCGTCTCGTGCGACTCCTCGTCGACAGCCAGATCGATCGCCCGCGTCTTCGCTTTCTCGAACAGGATCGCGGCGGCCTGCAACTCTTCGCCAAGGCAATCGAAGACATTCAGTTCGTCGGCAAGATCCGCGCGGTGCGTGCGGGCACGATCGTCTTCGCGCAGGAGCCTTTTGCCGATATCAGCGGCGCGTTCGGTCTGACGCAGGCGCAGGAAATCAAGTTTGAGCACGCATTCGATCTGCCGATGACGACGGCCAGCACGGCGATGCAGTTTCGCATGGCAGCCGGAAACCGCTGGCTTTCGGATTTTTCACTGCGTCGCAACGGCGACATCGAGCGCGCCGTTGACATCGCTGTTTATGCGTTCATCGGCGGCTTCAATGACACTTCAAATCTCGAAGCGGCGCACCGTCTCGACATTCCCGCCGTCGGCACCGAAGCTCACTACTGGCAACAGGCGTATATCGAGTACATGGACCAGCCGGAGATCGATCCGCGTACCGGCAAACCGAAACATTTCGAACAGGTCGCTTTCGAGCGCTGGCTGGACGCGAACCCAAACGGCACGACGTTGCTGCTCGATACGATCGACGTTTACATGGGCGCGGTCCATGCAGCAATGGCTGCGACTTCAACCGAAGCGCGTCGTCGTGCGTTCAAAGGATTTCGCGTCGATTCGGGAAATCTCGCGGAGCTCGGGGAATGGTGTTTGCGCTTCTTCGCTGCGAACGGCTTGCCTGGACTACGCGCGAATCTCACCGGCGATCTGACGGTCGAAAAAGTCAGGAAGATCGTCGCTGAGTTTCCGGAGGTTGCGGGTTTCGGCATCGGTACGAAGTTGTCGAGCGAAGTGAAGGCAGTTGCGGGTGTGATATTCAAGCAGTGCGTGATGAAAGGACGGCCGACACTCAAAGCTTCGAACTCGGAAGACAAGATCACGCTGCCGGGACGGCTGCAGTTATTTCGCGGTACAGATGCGCAGGGAATGTACGTGCGCGATTTGATCGGACTCGACGATGAGGATCTGGAGATCCCGGGCGCGGCGAAAGTGGAGCGACTGCTCGTCCCATTCTGGGAGAACGGGCAACACTCAGCAATCCCGTCGATCGAGAAGCAGAAACTTTTTGTTGAGGAGCAACGACAGCGCTTCGCCGATATTGAAAGCTACCCGTGCGAGCTGAGTGAAAAGCTGCGACAGCTTCGCGACGATCTGGTCCAACGAATGCGCGCCGATAACTCTGGGTGGGAAGAGATCCTCAACATGCCCGAAAATGTTCAGGAAGAGATGAAAGGACGAGTATGAGCGCTCCCGAGGTGAAGAAATCCGACGTTCGCGAACACGTCTCAACGGAAGAGTGGCAAGTGCGCGTTGATCTCGCGGCTGCGTATCGGCTGGTGGCGAATTACGGCTGGGACGATCTGGTCTTCACACACATCTCGGCGCGCGTGCCCGGGCCTGAGCATCATTTCCTGATCAATCCGTACGGGATGATGTTCGAAGAGATCACGGCTTCGAGTCTCGTGAAAGTCGATCTCGATGGAAAGATCGTGATGGATTCGGAGTACAGCATCAACCCGGCGGGATTCACGATTCACAGTGCGGTGCATGCAGCGCGAGAGGATGCGCGTTGCGTGATGCACCTGCACACGGAATACGGCATTGCGGTTTCCGCGCAGGAGAAGGGATTGTTGCCGGTATCGCAGCAGTCGCTGTTTGTGCTCGCGTCGCTTGGTTATCACGATTACGAAGGGCTCGCGTTGAATGACGAAGAGAAGCCGCGCCTTGTTGCAGACTTAGGCAAGAAGACTTTCCTCATCCTGCGAAACCACGGCTTGCTGACAGTTGGACCAACTGTCGCAGATGCGTTTCTGTCGATGTTTCTGCTGGAGCGTGCGTGCCGGATTCAGATCCTCGCGGGGTCAGGTGGCGGTAAGCTCGTGCCGATTAATGAGAAAGTCTTCGCGCAGATTCCGGCACAGGAACAGGTCGTAACGCAAGGTGGCGGTGGACGCTTGGTGTGGCCTGGTCTCTTAAGAAAACTCGATCGAATGGGCGCTAACTTCAGAGACTGAGGACGTTCAGGTACCCAAAAGGCACAAAGCATATTAGTGAATTGATCTCGCTCAAATATTGAGCGACCCATCATCAGCTAATGTGCTTTGTGCCTTTTATTCTTCTTTGTGCCTTTTTGTGTACCTTAATCTCCCCCGGCTGGAAGCTGATCTTCAGAAGCCGTTCGCTCGGCTGTTGCTTCATGCGCGGGTTTGCGGCGCGGTTTTGGTTTAAATCTTTCAACGATGCCATGCGTGAACGCTGCGGTGCTCGCGGCGAAGCGTCGCCATCTCGCAGTTCCCTTCAAATCATCGAGCAGCGAATAGACTACGGGCGTCGCGATCAGCGTCAGCAGCAGCGACATCGTCTGTCCGCCAATCACCACGACCGCAATCGAACGCCGCTCTTCCGCACCCGGTCCGCTTCCCAGCGCGAGCGGCAACATGCCCGCGACGAGCGCAAGCGTTGTCATCAGAATCGGTCGCAGTCGATCGCGATTGCCCTGCATGATCGCTTCGTATCGCTCCATTCCCTTCTCGCGCAAACTATTCATGTGATCGATCTGCAAGATCGCATTCTTCTTCACCACACCAAACAAGACGAGAATACCCAGCGCTGAATAGAGATTGAGCGTGTCGCCCGTGCCCCATAGCGACAGCATCGCAAACGGCACCGACAGCGGGAGGCTCAAAAGAATCGTGAGCGGGTGCACCGTGCTTTCAAATTGCGACGCGAGGATCATGTACATGAAGATGATCGACAGGATGAACGCCCAGATAAACTCTGTAAACGTTCGCTCGAGCTCCCGCGCGCGACCGGAAACCGTCGTCGTGTAAGCACTCGGCAGGTTCATCTCCTTGACCGTGTTTCGCAGCGCTTCGATACGATCCGCGAGCGCGTAGCCCGGCGCGACTGAGGCACGCACGGAAACCTGTCGCTCACGATCGAGCCGGTCAATACGCGAAGGACTCGTGTCGCGTACGATCTTTACGAGATTATCGAGCCGGACAAGTCCGGGTCCGCCAACGGCCGTGCCGCCTGATGTTGTCGACGCGCTACCACCTCGCGACGAAGGAACGTACAACCGTTTGATCGTTTCCACGTCGTTCCGGTCTGCTTCAGTCAACCGCAACTGCACATCGTAATCTTCGTTTATCGATTCATCTCGGAAGCGCGACGCTTCTTCTTCACCGCCGACCATCAATCGCAAGCTGGTAGCAATGTCGGAAGTGTCAACACCGAGGTCTGCGGCCCGATCGCGATCGATTACAACGCGCAACTCCGGTTTGTTGAGTTTCAGAGTTGTATCGGCGTCAACGATGCCGCCGATTGTTTTCGACCGCTCGACCAGATCATCCGCATAACCGGCGAGGGCAACGAGCTCAGGCCCACGAAACACGAAGTCAATATCAGTGCGGCCACCGGTACCAAAGTTGAACGAATTCGAGTTGCGCACACCGATACGCATGGGCGCGTATTTCTGAAGCCGCCGCCGCACTTCCATCATCACGTCCTGTTGCGTGTAGTTTCCTCTGAAGGCGTTGAGCGGATTTCCATTCTTTAGCTCAGTCCAAAACTTTCCGAACGAGAGCGTCCGCTCTTCGTGTGGCGCGATGCGTACGTATGCGTTGCCCTGATTCACACCGCCCAGAAAACCGCCGCCGGCAGACGAGAGCACGAGCCGCACACCCGGAGTTTCGAGCATGTCTTTTTCCATCGCCGAAATGACTTCGTTCATTACCGCGAGGTTTGTGCCTTCAGGACCATTGACGCTGACCTCAAACTCGGCTTCATCGACGTTCGTCGGAATAAACTCCTGCTTCACCGCGCGATAAAGCGGCACGCTCGTGAGCACGACCGCAACCGCGACGAGCGCGACCGCGACTCGATGTCGCATCGCAAACGCAAGCAGGTATGAGTAACCGCTATCGATATAACGATAGAAACCACGACGTGAGGCCGGCTCATCATGGCCCCCCTTCGCATCGCTCACGCGAATCAGTCGCGAGCTCATCATCGGTGTGAGCGTGAATGACACGAGCAGGCTGACCATGATCGCGACGGCCGCGGTGATTCCGAACTGGTACAGGAAGCGTCCGGAAATGGACGACATGAACGACACCGGCAGGAAGATGACTACGAGAGACAGAGTTGTAGCGAGAACAGCGAGGCCGATGTCTTTCGTCGCTTCACGCGCCGCTTCTTTCGCGTCGATTCTCTTCTCTTCAATAAAGCGAAAAATGTTTTCGAGAACGACTATCGCGTCGTCGATAACCACACCGACCATCAACACGAGCGCCAGCATCGTCACGCTGTTGAGCGTGAAGTTGAGCGCCTTCATCATGCCGAACGTCGAGATTACCGAACACGGAATCGCGACTGCCGCGATCAGTGTCGAACGCCACGAACGCATGAAGACCAGCACGACGAGACTCGCCAGAATACTACCGAGGACCAGGTGGATTTGGATCTCGTGCAACGCAGCTTCGATGTAGCGCGACTGGTCACGAATGATTTCAACTTTGACGTCTTCGGGCAACTGCGAAGTGACACGCGGCAACGCGTCTTTCAAGCCCTTGATGACTTCGACCGTGTTCGCGCCCGATTGTCGTCTGATATCGAGCGTAACAGTTGGGACGCCGTTAAGACGCGAGAACGACCGCTGTTCTTTCGTTCCGTCTTCAACACGACCAACGTCGCGCAGCCTGATGGGCGCGCCGTTCACATTCGCGATTACGAGGTCGTTGAACTGGCGTGGGTCAGTAAATCTTCCGAGCGTACGGAGGGTGAGCTCTTCTTTGCCGGTAGTGACGTTTCCGCCCGGCACATCAGCATTCTGACGATCGAGAGCTTGTCGAATTTGCGAGATGGAAATCTGGTAAGCGGCGAGTCGCTCCGCGTCGATCCAAACGTTGATCGCGCGATCGAGACCACCGACGACGCGCACTTCGCCGACACCGCCAACGCGTTCAAGCTGCGGACGTACGATCTTGTCGCCGAGCTCTGTTAGTTCTCTTAATGAGCGATCGGCGGAGAGCGCGACGGTTAGAACAGGAGTACTGTCGTTATCAAACTTCTGAATGACGGGTGGAGTCGCGTCTTCAGGTAAACGATTGCCGAGTGTGTTGACGCGATCGCGTACGTCCTGCGTCGCTGATTCGAGATTGCGATCGAGTTTGAAGGTCGCGATTACGATCGCGGTTCCCTGTCCGCAAACAGATCTCAGCTCGCTGATGCCGTCAACTGTATTAACAACTTCTTCGATCGGTTGGGCGACGAGTGACTCGACCTCTTCCGGCGCTGCACCGGGAAGACTCACGCGCACCGAAACTGTGGGAAGGTCAACGGAAGGAAAACGATCGACACCGAGTCTGAAAAATCCAGCCGCGCCCACCACGACCAGCGATAGCACGATCATGGCCGCAAAGACAGGACGGCGAATACAAATTTCGGCTAATTTTTGCAATTTAGTGCTTTGTGCCTTTTTGTGGCTTAATCGACAACTTCGACAGCCTGACCCGATTGCAGGTTGCCCGGATCAACTACAATCTTTTCCCCCACATTGATTCCCGACACAATCTCAGTGTATTCACCGTTACGCCGGCCAGTCGTGATCGGTTTCTCCAACGCTTTGCCATTCTGAACGGTAATCACTTTCTCGATACCTGCAAACGTGACGATGGCATTGTTCGGAACCGTCACAGCCATCTTCGCGTCATTCGTCACGATCTCGGCGTGCACAAACGATCCGGGCCGCAACGTTCCATTATTTCGTACGTCCGCTTCAACCATGAGCACACGGTTCTGTTCGGCGATCACCGGACTCAGTCGCATGATCTTTCCAACATAAACACTCTGATCGCCCTCGACCGTTACGCGAACATCCTGACCGGTGCGAACTGTGCGCGATTCACGCTCGGGAATCTCAGCGCGCAGACGCAACGGATCCATTCGCACGATGTTCACTACCGGCGCGCCCGCCGCAAGATATTCACCAACACTCGTCCGCTTTTCCTGAACGATGCCGTCGAGTGGAGCAACCACCGAAGTATCTTTTAACTGTTGTCTCGCGAGTGCCAGCTCGGATTTTCGTTGCGCAAGCACGCCCTGACGATTTCGGATCTCTTCGTAAGCGTCCTGATAGCGGCCTTCCGCAACTTTGAATGTTGCAGTCGCCGAATCGAATTCGGCTTTCGCGATCACGCCCTGCTCAACTAAGCGCGCTGCGCGGTCGCGGTTGTAACGTGCTTCGTCGAGTACTGCGCGCGCCTGTCGTACTGTGGCGGTTTGTTCCGGATCGACTCGATCGTCATTGCCTACCGGCGCGAGACCAAGACGCGCACGCGCTTGTTGGAGCGAAGCCTCAGCTTGTTGCACCCGAAGACTGTAATCAGCAGAGTCGACGACGGCGATGACTTGTCCTTTCGCGACGACGCTACCCAGATCGACAGAGATCCTGCTGACGCGTCCCGGAACTTTTACGCTGACTGTTGTTTGGTCGTAGGCGGCGAGTGTGCCGTTGGCGGTTACGGATTCACCGAAAGGAGTTTCGGCAACTGTAGTCGTTTTAACTTTACGCGCTGGACCACCCTGGCCGGGACGGGCCTGGCCCTGTCGCTGCGAAGCCTGGTAGTCACTCTTGCAAGAGGTCAAAAAAAGCGCCGCCAGTAAAAGCGACACTCCTATTAAGAGAAATCGGGTCTGGAACATCCTAAGCAGTTTATCACGCAAGCGTTTGCGAGTCCCGAAAAGCCACAGCGATTTACGTAAAGTTATGTAAAGTTACGTAAAGCAATTGTAAAAGAAGAAGTCTCCCGCAAAGACGCAAAGGCGCAAAGAAAGACCGTTCGCCGCCGGAGGTCTTAACTTTGGCCTTTGTTAAATACAATCTCAACGCAGAGAGCCGCAGAGATACGCAGAGGGCCGCAGAGAATCGATCTAAAAACTGCGCCGGAAGAGGTATGACATCTTTATAAAGAACGTTCTTCCATTACGCCGAAAGCCTGGCTCAAGTTGCCCTGTAAACGGACTAAAACCATTACGATTCAAATCATCGTTGTAACCGGCGTAGAACGCCGTCCCTGGATTGGGTGTCCAACCCAGCAAGAACTGCCCTTTGACGTTGGAAGCTAACGAGTCGTAGTCGATGCGGCCGCGTGCAAAAAGGAAGCGTGTGAACTGGTACGTTGTGCGGAGCGAGATGATGTTTTCATCGAAAGCGATCCGGCCCGTATCATAACGGGTGAGCCGCTCTTTTGTATAACTCAGTCTCGCGTTCAATGCGCTTGTCGGCTGGTACGTGATGCCACCGTCGAAATGCCAGAAGTCGCCTGGGCCAGGATCCTGCGGCGATAGACACGCCGCCGGCAGTGGATCCTCATTGCACAGACCAGCGGCAAACGCCTCACGCGCTGCGAGCGCCGGTGGACTCACGCGCGGGTATTTCGGTTCCGCGCCAAAATCAAAATCCATCGAACCCCAAACACGAAGCAGAAAGAAATTGAAGTTATACTTCTTGCTCGGCGTCGAGCCGCCAAAGACGTACAAGCCCGTTGTCGGCGACGACCGCTCGTTATCTTCACCAGCAAACGTACACGTGTTCTGGACCACGCAATTCGATCCCGGCTGTCGCTTTGGTCCAAACTCGCTTTCGAAAACACGGTCGTAACCTTTGTCGACACCCGTGCCGAAATACGTCTGCGCGGGCAGTTGAAACTGGATCTGCGTTTCGTTGTTGAAGTTTTGCGATCGTCCCTGCCAGTCGAAGTTGGCGTTGAAGTCTGTATAGACTCGCCACGAGATCAGTTTGGCTTTTGGTTTCGGCTCGGAGTTGTAGCGAATGAACCAGTTTGGATTGTTGGTGTTGGGGCGGCGATTGAAACCGACGTCAGCGACGTAGTAACGCGTGCGGCCCACCATCGAGAACTCGTGGCCGAAGTGACGGCCGCTCTGGTTGTAATCGAGCGCGTAACTGAAACCGTTCTGCTTGCTGTCGCGATGCTCGCCTTCTTCGGGAAAGAAGAACAGGTGACGGCTGTGCGTACCGAGCACTTGCCAACTAAACGTCGTCTGCTTGTCAAAACGAAAGCGACCGTCAAACCCGCCGAGCTGGTTGTATTCGTCGACGAAGCGACGATAAGTCGTGAGAAAACCAATAAAGGAATCTGACTTGCCGACATCGCGCTTCAAACGCAGGATGCCGACCGCAGCGTTCTTGTCGACGAATCGTTGAATGCCAGGAAAGACGTCCGGATTCGTGCGATCGTCTTCGGTGAAGTTTCCCGGAGCGTTGTCAGAAGCGAGAATCAGACCGAACGTGTTTCGATCGACCTTGCCGCTGAGTTTCACGGCGTAATCGGGATCGACAATCGCGCGTGTATGAACCGCGGTGAGCTGCGTCTGAAAGATGTCGATACCTTCGAGAAAGAACGGCCGCTTCTCTTCGAAGAAGATCGGAAACCGCTGGTTCGCGGTCACGACTAACTGGTCTGACTCGACCTGTGCGAAATCCGGATTCAGCGTGAAATCGAGCGTGACTGTCGGCGTCAGTGTGTATTTGCCAGTCAAGCCGGGATCGAAATCTACAGGTTCATTTACAAAGCGTCCGGGATCGGGAGTTCCCTTACGCGTATTGAACGGGAGCGCAGTTTTTCGTTTGCCGGTTTCGGAAACGGTCAAGCTCGGAATCAGCTCGAGTGTTCGTTCCGCAGAAAGACCTTCGAGACCGGTGAGGTGTCCCGCCTGTGCGAGCCAACTATTCTTGTCGCGGTCCATCGGAATCCACATATCGAGCGAATTATTTAAACGCTTCGTGCGACGCCAGAAGTGAATGCCCCACAACTTGTCTTTGCCGGCGACGTAGCGCAGCGACTTGAACGGAAGCGCGACCTCGATCGTGTAGCCGTCGCTCGTGACCATTCCTTTCGACTCCATCACGAGATCGAGACTGAAATCTTCGCCCTGGCCTTCAGTCCAAATACCATCGGCCTGCACGCCGAGCGGATTGAAGTCAAACTCGTAAGCACGTCGCTGGTCATTGAAGGTGTCGAAGAGAATGCCGACGTAGTCGTCGTCCCAGATCTGATCGCGCTTGGGGATGTTCGCGCGGACTTTGGCGGGATCGTCGAAACAGTGAAAGGCGATGTAGAGGAAGCGCGCGTCGTAGCCGAGTCGTACTTCGGTGCGGTTTTCGGGGATGAGATTGTCGCCGGGTTGGATCTGGTAGAAGTCTTTTAATACGACTGCGGTTTGCCACACTTCGTCATCGAGTTTTCCATCGATCACGGGCGGTTTGGCGAAGAGAACGGCTTTTACGGGGTTGGCTTTTTCGGGGGGAAGGGCGAGGGCGGCTTTACCGGTTTTGAGGCCGGGCGGCGCCGCGGGAGAGAGAGATTGGGAAAAGGCCGCGCCGCAGCACAAAAAGGTCAGAGCAGTGCAGAGCAATGCGGCCCTCATGAAAACGTTTCCCTGTTCGCAGTTTAAGAAAGCTGCTCGAAAGGTTCCCGCTCATTTGGACGCACGCGGTCCAAAGAATCTTCCAGAGCGCGCAGACTGATTGATCTCTGCGTAGCCTCTGCGTCCTCTGCGTCTCTGCGGTTGATCGACTTGCATTTACCGCAGAG
>DATFDT010000072.1:0-13157 GCA_035251975.1 Pyrinomonadaceae bacterium
TCCGTGGCCGCCCCAGCGTGATTGCGACCTGGGGCGGCCACGGAGGGCCGCCCCTACAGTTGTATTCGAAAGCCGTTACTTCTTTTCGATCTGCTTGATTAAACGAAGGGCGTGGTTGCGGGCGATGAGCGGCACATGCTCGTCAGTGCTGAGATCCTGGAGCAGCTTGAGAAGTTGACGCGAGTCCGACAACCCGTTTCGCTTCAACAACGACTCCATCGTCTCCATCAGCTTCGGCGCATTTAACGGCTGGTTCTCACGCGCGACCGCGATGTCGAACACGAGGATCACCTGGTCCGCCGCTTTGCGATACTCGTTCACGAGTGTCTCCGCATCGCGGTTGTTGGTCCAATTAAACTCAGCCACACGCTTGCGATCGCCACGCTCCATGCCGATCTTCATCGTGCCGAGATGAGGAAACTGTTTGTCTGCCTGATAGTTTGCGTCTGAATCGAGAAATCGCAATCCCTGCCATGCAGTGTTGATGCGCGCAAGTGCATCGGGCGAGAGCTCGAGCGGCTCGGTCACCGCAACATCTTCATTCAAGCGCTCAAACGTGACAGTGCCACGACCATTCGCATCGTGCTCGATCACAATGTGTTTGACGTAAAACTTCGGCTGCGAAAACTCATACGAGTATTTAATGGCATCCGTCTTGTTATTGGCAGAGACAGTCGATGCCGGAACAGACTGATGTGGCCGCGCATTATGCTTACCACCGTCCGGATTTTGCGCATAAATGGAAATCGCCGCGCTTAAGCAAAGCAGCGCGGCGGGGAGCCCTTGCAGCAATGACTTTTGTTTACTCACTCAAACTTTACCGATACCAGCTTCGAGACACCTGCCTCCTCCATGGTCACGCCGTACAACGCGCGCGCCATCTCCATCGTCCGCTTGTTATGCGTGATCACAATGAACTGCGTGTTCGCAGACATCTGGACGACCTTATCAGTAAAGCGTCCCACGTTCGCTTCGTCAAGTGGCGCGTCGACCTCATCCAATAAACAGAACGGCGCCGGACGGTAATGGAAGATGCCGAGCACGAGCGCGAGCGCCGCCATCGCCTTCTCACCACCCGACAACAACAACACGTTCTGCAAACGCTTGCCCGGCGGTTGGGCCACCACGTCGATGCCCGACTCGAGCACATCGTCAGCATCGATCAAACTCATCTCACCGCGTCCGCCACCAAACAACTCCTGGAACAACGAGCTGAAGTTTTTGTTGATCTGCTCGAATGCAAGACGGAAACGCTCGCGCGAGCGACGCTTGATCTCTCGCAGCGCTTCTTCGGTGGCAGAGATGCCTTCGATGATATCCTGGCGCTGGACTGTCAGGAACAACAACCGCTGTTCTGCTTCGGCGAGCTCTTCGAGCGCCATCATGTTCACACCGCCAAAACCTTCGAGTCGCGTACGCAGTTCTTCGACGCGCGTGTGACTCGTTTCGAGATCGAATTCTTCGGGGAACGTGAGCTCGCGTGCGAGTTCTTCTAACGACTGGCCCAGCTCCGTCTGGCAGTTCTCGTGGACGAAAGTCTGTCGCGCCTGCGCTTCAGCACGTTGCACTTCCAGACCACCGCGCGAGTCGCGCACTTCAGCGGCGCGTCGATTCAGCTCTGATAACTCGGCGGAGAACTCGTCTGCCTGCCGGCGAGCTTCATGCAACCTGTTCGAGAGATCCGCGATCTGTTCTTCTTCGCGAGCGCGATCGCTCTCGACTGTGCTGGCCGCTAATTCGAGATCGGCGATCGAGAATGTCAACTCGTCGCTGCGGCCACCCATCTCGGCGAACTCCATTCGATGTCTATCGACGCGTGCGGCGAAGTCGGCGAGCTCACCTTCGATGCGACGCAACTCAGCAGTCGTGGCGCGGCGACGTTCAGAGGCAGCAGCCGCAGCCGCACGTTGTTGCGCGAGCGACTCGCTCTCAGTTTCCGCTTCCCTTCTCAGGTCTGTTAGCGATGCAGAGGCTCTAATAACTTTATCAGCCGCAGCTTCTCTTGCCGTTTCAGCAGCTTCGGCTTCCAACAAAGCTTGTGCGCGCCGGTTTTCGATTTCCAGTCGTTCTTCATCGACGCGCGCAGAATCCTGTCCGACGACGCGCATGTGGCGCTCGGCGCGTTCAACTTCCTGTTCGAGACTCGTCGCGGTGTGCTCGTGAGCCATCGCCTCGCGTTCTTCGCGACCGATTTGCTCATTCAGCAGCACGACCGAGTCTTCAAGCTCGACCAGACGCGCGCGCGCATCCTTTGCCGAACCCGCTACGGTGTCAACTTCTCGCGCGAGGGCTTCCGCGCGTGTTTCCAATTCTCGCAACTCGCGTTTGAAGGCGAGCAGTCCCGCGCCCTCTTCGAGATCACGTGCGTCGCCCGCATTGACGAACTGACCGCTCGCGATCCAGTCGCCGTTCAACGTCACGTACATCTCGCCGGTCGCGATCGATTTAACCATCGCGTCTTCGAGATTCGCAGCGATACGCGCATCCATCTTTTGCGGGAGGGTGCGTTTGAGAACGGTGACGAGTTGCTGCGGCGCGCCGAGCAGATCAGAGATGCGCAAGTCTTCGCGAACGGGTTCCGGTGAACCGCTGGTTAAAAGCAGCAACGGACGCTCTTCGAGACGACACGTGAGCGCCGTGAGCGTATCGACTTCCTCGACTTCTTCACTACCGCCGTGCAAACCAGCGACGAGGAAACTCGCGCGACCGCCATTGTTCTCACGCAGCCACTGCGCGGCGCGAACCGCATCGTCAGGCGTCGGCACCACGATCGACTGCAAAGACGATCCGAGCACACCTTCAACTGCACGTTCCCACTTCGCATCGACGTTCAATGCATCAGCGAGCGTGCCGATGAAATGAAAATCGCGCGGTGTTTCAGTCGGAGAGAAGATGAGCTGCACGGCCGGCGAATAGTAGGCGCGGCGCTGGTCCAACTCTTTCAAACTTTCGAGCCGGTGACTGGCACGCGAATGCTCATCACGCACGCGCGTCAACTCCGCTTCTGTGTCGCTGACGGCTTCGTGACCGCGAACGACCGCATCGACAGCCATTTCACGTTCGGCTTGTAGTTTCGCCACACGCGCGCGCGCATCGCCCAGCTCTCGCGCATATCTTTCAGCTTCGATTTTTCGTTCCGCGTGCTGGCTCGCGGCGCGATCGCCCTCGCGCGCAAGGCTCTCGGCCTGCTGTGATAAGCGTTCGAGCGTCGTCTCAAGCTGGCGGGCAATTTCACGAACCCTTTCGGCTATGGCAGTTTGCGAAAGCAGCTCGGCGCGTGAGCTTTCGATCTCGATCTCGGCGGCGTTCGAGGCAGACAGTTTTTCCGCGTACGACTCTTCAGCGGTTCGTAACACAAGCGCGCTCTGGTCAAACTCTTCGCGCAGCCGCGCGTCTTCCTGTTGCAGGCGACGGCATTCGGCTTCGATCAGCACTAGTCGTGATGTTAATGCCTCGATCTCGGCGGTGACTTCACCCTTGCGCTTCTCGATCTCGCTTAGCTGCTCTTTTTGATAGACACACTCGCGTGCCTGTCGATCGCGTCGCAGCACCGCTTCGGCAGCAGCAGCACGCGCAGTCGATAACTCATCTTCGAGACTGCGGGCTTCGTGAGTCGCGGCACGTGCTGCTTCTTCTCGTTTGTTCAGATCGTCAGCGATGCCGACCTCGAGCTCGGTTATTTCGGAGAGTTTTGAATTCGTCTCTTCTAAGACAGTGGCGAGTTTCTGATCTTCAGCGACGTAGACGTGACGTAGCAACTCGCGCAACTCTTCGCGCAATACACCGTAACGACGAGCCTTCGCAGCCTGGCGTCTGAGACTGTTCACCTGTCGATCGATTTCGGCAACGATGTCTGAGATACGAGACAGGTTCGAACGCGCTGATTCGAGACGCGCTTCGGTCGCTCGCTGTCGCACGCGAAACTTAGTAATCCCTGCCGCTTCTTCGATGATGGTGCGGCGGTCCATCGGCTTCGCGGAAAGAATCTGTCCGATGCGGCCCTGCTCGATGATGGCGTAGTGACCGCCGGCCAGTCCGGTTCCGGAAAAGAGATCCTGGATATCGCGGAGCCGGCAGATCTTCCCGTTCAGCAAATACTCACTCTCGCCCGAGCGGTAGAGTCTTCGTGTAACTGAAACTGCTTCACCGGGTGCAAACTCGAGCGCGAGATTGCGACGGCGCCAGTGTCGCTTGTACGTGATCTTTTGAGTGGGAGCCGCTGCTACAGCGCTCGCCTCCGGTTCCGATGCCTGGTCAGTATCGTTACCCGGCGCCACCGCGCTCGGTTCTGTTTGCGCTGCGGGGTCCGCTGATGCTTCGACTTGTTCCTGCGGAATGATCTCGTCGAGATTGACGAGTCGATCGTCGATCCGCTCGAGCGTTGAGTCGATGTCTTCGATGTCAGGCTCGACCTCGTCAACTTCGTCGCGGATCATGTGCATGACGACTTCAGCCATGCCGCTCGGAGGACGATTGCGCGCACCCTGAAAGATGACGTCCTTCATCTCACCGCCCCGCAGGTGCTTCACGCGCTGCTCGCCGAGGACCCATGCGATTGCGTCGGCTACGTTGCTCTTGCCGCAGCCATTTGGGCCAACGATGGCAGTGATTCCGTCTCCGGTGAAGAGTATTTCGGTGTAGTCGGCGAAGGATTTAAACCCGGTGATTTCGAGGCGTTCAAGTTTGAACATTACGGGGTAGCCACTATAAGTGGGAGGCGCTTTGATGTCAACCACAATTAGCCGCGGCTAAAAACCTCTTCGCCGCTGGTAGAGCAGGAGACTCACGCCGGGCCGGAGCTCAAATGTCGCACCAGGATCAGGCCCCGGCACTTGCTCGTAAAGGTGACCGAAGTTTGTATCAACCTCGTCCTTCTGGTTTGCATTCGCGATGATGACCGGTTCAGTGGAGGCGGCCATACGCCCGTAATATCCCACGCGGGTGAAGTTGCGGAAGTACCACGGCAGCGGCCAGTAATCAGGACTCACGATCGTGATTCCCGTAGTGTTGCCAGTGTTGTTTTCCTTCGCGATTCGTTCGACCTCGTTAACCAGATTGATAGTGTGCCTCTTCGTATGTGCATAAACGTAAACATACTTCTCTTTGTCGTTGTCGTAGTTCTTGAAATTCAGATCGATCGATTGATAGACAGCGATTCCCACCGCCAGCAACAGGAACACAGCAGCGAATCGTAACTGCCGGTGATCCAATTCATAGATCGCTTGAATTGCGTAGCCGGCGATCAGCGCGAGAGGCACGATGAAGTTCAGCAGGAGCCAGGGCGTCTTGTACGGAATCAGTGAATACGCAGCGATAAGACCAAACGACCACAACGCACAGAAGAGCGCCAACGAATTCTTTGGTCTCAAAACCGTGATCGCCGCACCAATCGCGCCGAGGAATAATAGCGTCGACTCCTGTCTCACCAGCCAGATGAGGTACTGTTCGGCCGGATGCACATGCGCTTCGTTACCCGTCTTCCTCCAGATAGCAAACGTTTGGAGTGAATCGTTGATGCCTTTATAGTTTGTGAAGAACGATGAATAGAAAAGCAGGTAAAGAGCAACAAAGACCGTGAGAGCGATCAGGATGTTTACGACGAAGCTTGGTTTGCCTCCCATCTCGTCAATCAGAGCGCTCAATCGCTCCGATACGCTATCTTCCTTTGCGGAGTGGTCATTGACCCACATGTAAATCCACCTCGCCACGAGAGCGATTATTAGAACTCCCACCGAGATCATCGCCGTTTCTTTCGTCGCAAAAAGAAGCGCAGCCGATGCAGCCGCAGGTATGAGATAAGCCGAGTTGCGCTCATCATAGAAACGCACGACCGCCACAACGATTCCCAAAGTAAAGAACACGAACAGCGTCTCGTGAATGAAGTAACGCGAGAGATAAACCGCGCCTGGCGACACGGCGAGCATCAATCCCGCCGCGAGTACCGTGACGGTTCCCAATCTTCTTCGCAACAGGAAAATGAGACCGATCGTCGCCAGACCGAAGAGAACTGGTATGAGACGGATCGTGAAAGTCGTCATACCATAGTTGTCCCGTGCAGAATTGCCGAATAGTACTTTCGTGATCCAGGGGATGATCGCGGCAAAGTAGTAGAGTGTTGGGCCATGATAGTTTGCCGGATCGTACGTGTAAATTCCGTCGCGAACGAGCCGCACCAGGAAGTTTCCATTCACTCCTTCGTCGTGGTGCAACGGCACGAGATTGAGGTCGTACAGGCGCAGCACAGCCGCAATCACGAAAATCGCGATCATTCCGATACGCCATGCTTTTTCCGGAATGTCTGGTTCTGCGGCGCCAGCCGTTTCCGTCTCGAAGCGCGAGTATTTACCCTGAGCGCCGCGGTTTTTAGGCGAGGCCTTTTTACCGCCCCGTTTTGTAGAGCTTGTACTCACCAACTTCTCCAACTTTCTGAAAGCGATTGATGAACTGATCGTTAACCATCGTCACGATCCGCTCCTGCGGTCCAACTACAAGATACTCGATGCCGTACTTCGTGATTAACTGCTCAGCATCAGGCGCCCCGAGATAGATGCGTTTGATCTCGCCTTCGCGCTGAACAAACTCGAGCCCGTGGGTCCAAATGTGTCCAGGATACCCCATCAACGAACGCCTGCCCGTCAGAAACACAGGCGTGTTGTGAACCGGTGCGTGAACGATCAACGAACGTGGCATAGTTTGCGCTTTTACAAGCTCGGCGAAGCGAAGCCCGTCCGCGTCGAACACTTGGTACTGGATCGAGCGCATCGCAATCCCTGCGACGTCGAGCGCTCCGGCCAGTGTCACACAGACGAAAAGCACAACGGCGATGACGCGACGAATCATGCCCTGCTGCCACAGTCTCGCCAGCAACAACGCCACGAGCGGCGCGGATGCGAGCCACCAGTAATAAAGCACTTTGATGTTGTCCCAGATCCACGGCGCCATCTTAAGGAAGTTTGGAACGATGAAGCAGAGTGTGAAAGGCAGGAAGAAGATCAGAAGCCGTCTCGGGACAACGTAACTTCCGTTTTTGAGAAGTACCGCGGTGAGGAGCAGCGGGATGAAAACGCCGGTGTTCTTGAACCAGAAATACACGGGATTCTCCTGGCCGTGATCCCAGCCCACTTCCCACGCAAAGAAACTGCCTGCATTAACAGCGCTGTGCATTGTGGACCAGAGTAATTGCGGGATTGCGATCACCGACGCTACTGCAAAAAATGCAAACCACTCACGCCAACGGATCTGAAGTAGTGCGAGACATCCGGCCATCGCCATCACGACGACGAAACTGTGCGCATGAACGAGTGGTAGTAATCCTGCAGCGACACCGGCGGCGATCATGCGACGGGTGTTGAGAGGAAAACGCGTTTGCTCCAACTGATCGTGCCAAACGTCTTTTTGTTTTGCGCGTGTCTTCTTTGATTTTTCAGGAGTTTGCTGTGGCCGCTTGTCGGTCGCGATCCACCATTGCGTAAAGGCGATCACCGCGAGCGGCAGTCCCATCAGAAATCCGCGTTGCGGGACCAGTAGAGCCGAGATGGCGTTGCCCCAGCGCCAGGTGGTTTCCGGGATTACTGTGAACGAAGGTGGCAGATCCATCAGGACGCCGAAGAGGCCGCCTTCGTTTGAGCCGGCCTTTTCAAACAGCAACGTCCAGCCCATGCCGCCGTTCAGAAGAACTATCAAGGGGGTGATGATCGCTGCCAGTCGATCGCGCAACAGTACGCTCGCCCAGCGATGGACCAGGCCGACGAAAGCAAGTCCGAGAAGGTAGTTCTCGATAAACATTGACTCGCGCAAGTCGGCGCCGCATCGCACGAACACCGCGGAGACGAAGTCCGAAAGGAATGGGTAGGTAAATCTGACGCCGGCGTAAGTCGGATCTTCGGGTGGGAAGTTGTTTCCAAAAACGAAACTCGTGATCACGCTGAGGTGAAATGGAAGATCGCCGAAGTTGTTTAGTAGTCCTGTGCTAAGGCCGGTCTTGTCCTCGATCACGGCGCGACTAAACACTTTCCACAAGATCACGGCGACAACGAGGTAGAAGAGAAAATAGGTAACCGCCCAGAAATCGAATCGCAGTAATTGTCGGCTGCCACTCGAAACCGCTGCGAGATCCTGCTGGAAGCGCTTCAACGTGTTTGCGTCGGTCAGTATTGCGAGAGGGCTACAGCAGATCAGCGTGCTGAAGAAAACAGCCATGCCGCTGAGTCCGATCAGTGACGCGACTACAAAGCTAACGAGACCGAGCGCCGACAGGCCGAGCGCCGCGCCCGCGCACAATCGCGCGCCCAACGATGCGTTCTCATCGTAGAGATAGGTGGCAACGGTACCGCTTAAGGTGACTAGTAACGCCAGTAGTAAGGACGCAATCATTAGGTCGGTTCGGATTATAGCCACGAAAAGGCACATAAGTCACAAGACAGAAACTCAGTTTGTGCTTTTGCGCTTTTTTGTGGCTTCGGTTACGTTTCTGCAAGAGGCAAATAATGTTAAGAGCAGGCATTGTCGGGCTGCCCAACGTGGGCAAGTCGACCTTATTCAACGCGCTCACGGCGCAGTCATCCGCGCTTGCGGCAAATTATCCATTCGCGACAATCGAACCAAACGTCGGTGTGGTTTCAGTTCCTGACGAGCGTCTGGAACCGCTCGCGCGACTGGTAAAGACAGAGAAGATCGTGCCGGCAACGGTTGAGTTTCTCGACATCGCCGGACTCGTTCGCGGCGCGTCGAAGGGTGAAGGATTGGGAAATCAGTTTCTCGCGAACATCAGGGAGACGGACACGGTCGTGCAGGTGGTGCGCTGTTTTGAAGACGAAAACATCGTTCACGTTGAAGGCGCAGTCGATCCGCTACGCGACATCGAGACGATTCAGATCGAGCTCGCGCTCGCGGATCTGGCTACTGTGGAACGTCGACGCGAGAAGGCACAGAAGAACCTCAAGAGTGGAGACAAGATCGCGCGACAGGAGTTGGATGTGCTCGACAAGATCCAACCGGCGCTCGAGCAGGGTCGCTCCGCGCGGACTGTCGCGCTCACGGATGATGAAAAAGCTGTTGCGCGTAACTTTTTTCTGCTAACGACGAAGCCGACGATCTATGCAGCGAATGTTGAGGAGTCAGCGCTTGCTGATCTAGAGAATAATGCGATGGTGAATGCGGTACGCGAGCTCGCGGCGAAGGAAGCGGCGGAGTGCGTCGTCATTTGTGCACAGCTTGAAGCCGATCTGGTCGCGTTGCCGCCTGAAGAGCGTGTTGATTACTTGAAGAGTCTGAATGTTGATACGAGTGGTGTGGACCAACTGATCAAGAGCGCGTATCACCTGCTTGGTTTGATGTCTTTTCTGACTGCGGGTGAGAAAGAAGTTCGCGCCTGGACCATTCCGCAGGGCACGCGCGCACAGACCGCAGCCGGCACAATCCATTCAGACATCGAGCGCGGCTTCATCCGCGCAGAGATTGTCAGCTACAACGACCTGATCGTCGCCGGCTCCTACGCCACCGCCCGCGAAAAGGGCCTGCTACGCCTCGAAGGAAAAGACTACATCATGCAGGAAGGCGATGTAGTCCATTTCCGATTCAATGTTTAGCCACAAAAAAGCACAAAAGGCACAAAAGAGAAAGCTGCTCTTTTGTGCCTTTTGTGCCTCTTTGTGGCTAACTAAACTACCGTAGCAGGGCACGAATACCGACAAGCACGAGGTATGCAATCGCCAGTGTTACCGCCACCTTGATCAATAGGACTGCCAGTCCAATTATGATGCCCAATGTAATTCCCACCACTTTCAATGCCAGCGGCAGGACAACCGCAAAAACAAATACACCCAGAAGAATCATTCCTATGATTCTCAGAACGTTTCTCGCATCCTTCATCGTCTGCTCTCCATTCGCTTTCGCGAGCCCCAAAATGCTCGGTTTATCGCTCGCAGCCAACTATACGCAGATTCTTACAATCGCGTTCCAATGAAGATTCTGAATACTTTGAGCGTAAAAATGGCTATCCGGCCAGTCGCTTGTTTAATTCTTTTCGGCGATAATTATACACACTTTTGAGCCATGGACCGCTGGAATTCACCAAGTCTGTTTAGCGAGGACACTCAGGAGCCCGCAGCGCCTGTCGAGGGCGTCCCGCTCGCCGAGCGCATGCGGCCTCGTTCGCTCGCGGAGTTTGTCGGCCAAACGCATCTCGTCGGCGAAGGCCGCATCCTGCGACGACTGCTCGCGGGCGGTGGCGCGCTGCCCTCGCTGATCCTCTGGGGCGCGCCGGGCACAGGCAAAACAACCCTGGCTCGCCTGCTCGCCGACAGCAGCGGCCTGCGCTTTATCGCGCTCTCCGCCGTCTTCT
Organism: Pyrinomonadaceae bacterium; assembly: GCA_035251975.1. Lineage (GTDB taxonomy): Bacteria > Acidobacteriota > Blastocatellia > Pyrinomonadales > Pyrinomonadaceae > PSRF01. The sequence goes on from DATFDT010000072.1 coordinate 10,343, forward strand.
CAGGCGTGAAAGACCTGCGCGAAGCCATTCAACAGGCGAAGGCCGAACAACGCTTCGGCAAACGCACAGTACTCTTCATCGACGAGATCCATCGCTTCAATAAATCGCAACAGGACGCACTGTTGCACGCAGTCGAAAACGGCACTGTCACACTCATCGGAGCGACCACCGAGAATCCGTCGTTCGAAGTCACCGGCGCGCTTCTCTCGCGCGCCCGCGTGCTGGTGCTCAATCAACTCTCCGAAGAAGAAATTAAAACGATTCTCCAAAACGCCATCGCTGACAACGAGCGCGGCCTCGCACGTTTCAATCCGTCGATCTCCGATGAATTACTGGATCGAATGGCGCACTCCGCGAATGGCGACGCACGCGTTGCACTCACCGCGCTGGACGCAGCAGTCGAGTCAACCACGCCAGACACAAACGGCGTCAGAACAGTTTCCGAGCAAACCGTGATCGAGGCGCTCGGTCGTGCTCACTACGCCTACGACAAAGGCGGCGAAGAACACTACAACCTGATCTCCGCGCTGATTAAATCGCTGCGCAACTCCGACGTCGACGCGTCGCTCTACTGGCTCGCGAGAATGATCGAAGGCGGCGCCGATCCGATCTACATCGCGCGACGTTTGTGCATTCTCGCTTCCGAAGACATCGGACTCGCGGATCCGCAGGCGATGGTCCAGGCCGCTGCCGCCGCCGACATCGTGCAACTGATCGGCTTGCCTGAAGGACTGTTTCCACTATCGCAGGCGACGATCTATCTCGCACGTGCACCTAAGTCGAACGCAATCAAGAGTGCGTATTTCGCAGCCGCGACAGACGCGGAAGAAACTGCCCGGGTGCCCGTGCCACTGCATCTGAGAAACGCAGTCACGCCGCTGATGAAACAAGTCGGATACGGCAAAGATTATCGTTACGTGCACAGCGATCCAGCAGCGAAGGAAGAGATGGAGTGTTTGCCCGAACAACTGCGTGGCAGAAAATATTTTTCAGAAGAAGATTTACCAGAACATGAACAAAGGGGTGAGACAACAGCAAGTGACGACCAACAGGAAGTCTGACAAGGAGATCGCTTTCCTTCAGGACTTATTCATCGCGCCCGATTGGGGCGAACGTTTTGCAGAACTGATCGACGAGCACGTAACGCTCCCGAAAGAAGGCGAAGCGCTTTACGTCGCCGCCGGCACAGGCGGTCATCCATTGGCGTTGCACGAGCGCGCCGACGAAAAACTCGAACTGCTCTGCATCGACGAAAACCCGGAGTGCACGGAGCTCGCGCGAGCAAAAGCCACAGCAACCAGCGAAAAGATCGTCTTCGGCACTACACAGATCGATAATCTCGATCTAAAAGACAATCATTTCGATTTAGTTATCGGTAATGCGTCACTCGTTTCCCGCCAGCGGGTGCGCAAGATGTTTTCCGAGCTCGTGCGCGTCGCAGCGCCCGGCGCAACGATCGCATTCACACTGCCGACCGCCTCGAGCTTCGGCGAGTTCTTTTCGATCTACTGGGAAGCACTGCACAACAACGGATTGATCGATCACGAATCAAACGTCGAGCAGTTGATCACTGAATTGCCGACAGTCTCAGACATCGAGCAACTGGCCGAAGACGAGGGCCTGCGCGACGTGAAATCATTCACGCGGATCGAGGAGTTTGACTTCGAGTCAGGCGAGCAGTTTTTAAGCTCTCCACTCGTGGCAGAGTTTCTGATGCACGATTGGCTGGCCCTCGTACCTGACGATAAGAGGGCCGCATTGTTCGATGAGATCTCTCGGTTAATAAACGAAGAGAGGCATGAGGCGGAGTTCGCGCTTTCCGTGAAAGCGACTTTAATCGTCGGACAGAAGACCCATAGTCATTAAGGCCACTAAACGAAGGCGGGAGACTTCAGCCGTGGGCCATGTCCGCACGCGCGCTACTTCTCCAGCTTTCTGTCCTCTCGTTCGCCTTCCTCGATACCTTCTCGAAAAGCCTTCTTGCTCTGTCCGAGGGCTTTTGCAAGTTGCGGCAACCGGGTGGCGCCGAAAAGCAAAAAGATCACGAGTACGATGATCACGAGCTCAGGGGTACCGAGTCCCGCAATCGCTAAGATTGTTTGATTCATAATTTCCTCTTTCAGGGCTCCGCCTGGTGGGTGCCTAAACTACTCCAAGCAAAACTACTCACGGTCTGATTCGTAAAACAGGTACTTCCTCCAGGTCTCGTCGGCTCGACCTAAGTAACGCATGATCTGTCGATTCACGTGCAGTGAAAACCCACGAGGTCTGCGCAACAGGTGCATGCCGGATTCCTCAGGAGTCCGGTTACCCTTTCGATGATTGCAACGCTTGCAACAGGCTACCAGATTATCCCACGCGGACTCCCCTCCGCGCGAGCGTGGAAGCACATGATCGAGCGTTAATTCCGAAGGCGGGTACTGAGTGCCGCAGTACTGGCACGTCGAATGGTCTCGCAGCAGGATGTTCTTCCGCGAGAGCGAGCGACGTTCAAAAGGTATGTGGATGTATTCCGTCAAGCGAATAACAGAAGGTGCATGGATGGAGAGTCTTTGCGAATGGAGCATGTGGCCGTTGTGCTCCTCCACCCGCGCCACTCCCTTGAAGATCATCACCACGGCGCGCCTTTCAGTGCACACATTGATGGGCTCGAAGGAAGTATTAAGGACTAAAACTCTGCCATTCATTAGCGCTGATATTACGCGAGCGCGGAAGAGGGTGTCAAAAATTAAAGGGGCAGAAGCCACTAAATTTGTGTTAACCCTGAGAATAGCACAAGTCAGGAAGAGGGGCTTGCCCCCGCTCGTCAATTCCA
>DATFDT010000073.1:0-16613 GCA_035251975.1 Pyrinomonadaceae bacterium
TCACGAATTAAAAAAACCGATAGAGCCCGCGAAGCGGGCGACAGCCTGAAATGGTCGCACGCTGTCGCCCGCTTCGCGGGCTCAACCTGTTTTTTTGTTCGCGATCCTGGGGCTTGCGCCCCAGGCTTTACGCTGTCGCCCGCTTCGCGGACTCGGACATTTTCCCCAGCCCGCTGTAAATTTCCCCAGCTTCCGAAGACCTAAAGTACGTAAACCCAACAAAACCTGTGGGCACAAAGCTTGCACAAGCGAGTTCAATTATCGAGAGGAGTGCAAACATGTCACTAGCCACCCACCGAAAGTTAATCATTTTAATAGCCACCTTGATTTCTCTTGCGACAGTAACGTCAGCACAAGAGCCGGTTAAAAAAACAACTCAAACACAGAAGATCGTCGAGCAGGGAATCGCGATCGAGTTCACCGCCGAGCCACTGGTCCAGAACGCTAAATCGATCAGGGCTGCCGAAGACGTCAACGTCAGATTCAAGGTCACAGATACGACGACCGGCACGCCCGTGAAAGGCCTCGGCTTATCGGCCTGGATTAGCACGCGTGAGGGCAACAAAACAACCGAGCTAACGCAATGCCGCGAGAAGATCCAGTCGTACTTGACCGGCAGCATGCGCGCGCGTCCTGATGTCGACCTGAATTCCTATTACATCCTCGCGCTGAACAAGAGCCCGGACATCTCGGTAATCGATCCGCTGTTAGGCTTCGGCGGCAGCAAGTTGCTCACACTCGTGATGATGAAGAGTCCCGGCGAAGACTGGCTCCTCACTGGCGACGGCGAACTGCTCTTCGTCACGCTCCCTGCGATCAATCAGGTCGCGGTGATCACGACGAGAAGCTGGAAAGTGATTGATTACATCGATGTTGGAACAATTCCCACGCGCATCACCATGCAGCCCGACCAGCACTACATTTGGGTCGCAAACGACGGGGGCGTGACAGTTATCGATCCGGCAACTCTCAAAGTCGCAGCAAAGATCGCGACCGGAACCGGTGGACACGACATCGTGATCAGCAGCGACAGTAGCTTTGCATTTGTATCGAATCACGAGAGCGAAAGTGTTTCGGTTATCGATGTTCAGAAGCTGGAAAAGCTTAGCGACGTCAAAGTTGGTCCAGGGCCAGCATCGCTGGCCCTGTCTGAATTGAGTAAAGCGATTTACGTGGCCAGCGAGAACGATGGAAGCATCACGGTAATCGACGAAAAGAGTCAACAAGTGACGGCGCGCCTGAAGACTAAGCCGGGCGCGCGCTCCATCAGGTTTGCTCCAGGCGGGCGCTACGGCTTCGTGCTCAACACCAAAGAGAGCACGGTCAACATCTTCGATGCAGCATCGAATCGCATGCTTCACGAAGTAAAAGTCGGCAAGGCGCCGGATCAGATCATCTTCAGCGACACGTTTGCGTTTGTCAGATCGCTCGATACGGAAGTCGTGGCGATGTTGCGACTCGGAATGATCGACAAAGAAGTTGATATTACAGATTTCCCCGGCGGACAGGCCCCTCCGCGAAAGGGATCCGATCCAGTACACGCCGATTCAATCGTGCTCGCGCCGGAAGGAAACTCAGTCATCCTCGCTAACCCGGTCGATAAATCACTCTACTACTACACTGAAGGCATGGCGGCGCCGATGGGCAATTTCCAGAATTATCGTCGCGAGCCGCTCGCAGTACTCGTCGTCGATCGCAGCTTGCGTGAAATCAAGCCAGGCGTTTATTCCACGACGATCAAGTTGCCCGTGAGCGGAAATTACGACGTTGCCTTCCTGAATGATTCACCGCGCGTGTCTCACTGTTTCGATTTGAGCGCTGATGTGAATCCAGGTTTGAAAGAGCAGAAGTCTGTAGCGCTTCGCATCGAGCAGCAAATGAAAGAGATGACGCTGCCGGTCGGCAAAGACTTCACCTTCCGTTTCAAACTCACTGATACCGCAACCGGCAACCCGAAGTCAGACCTGAAAGACTTGCGCGTGTTGACGTTCATGAGTGCGGGCGGCTGGCAGCGACGCGACTTCGCCACGTCTGTCGGAAACGGAATGTATGAGATCAAGATCAACGTGCCGCAATCGGGCGTCTACATGGTGTTCTTTGAATCCGCGTCGATGGGTGTGAAGTACAGAGATCTTCCTTACCTGATGCTGCACGCGGTGGCGGAAGCGAAAACAGAACCGAGCGCGGTAGCGCCGGGTAGACTCTATTCCCATGCAGTAAAGTCTTACTCGTGTCCAATGCATCCCGAGGTTAAATCGAGCAAACCCGGCAAGTGTCCAAAATGCAAAATGGACCTGCGACAAACAAAAACAGAACCGCCCGCAAAGCCGGCCGAACCAACTCCGACTTACGCTTCCGGTCGCAAGATGATGATTCCCGACGTTAACGTATTGGACCAGGACGGCAACGCGCTTCATTTCTACAGCGATCTGATCAAAGACAAAACAGTCGCGATCAACTTCATCTTCACCAACTGCACCACCATCTGCCCCCCACTCGCCGCCACTTTCGCGCGCGTGCAAAAAGAGATGGGCGACAAAGTCGGTAAAGACGTTCACTTCATCTCAATCAGCGTCGATCCACTGACGGACACACCCGAGCGACTCAAAGCCTGGGGCGCAAAGTTCAAGGCCGGCCCCGGCTGGACCTTTGTCACAGGCGAGAAGCAGGAGATGGACAAGTTGCTGAACGCGCTCGGCGCAGCAGTATCGAAACGCGAGGATCACACACCCGCGATGATCATCGGCAACGACGCTAAGGGCGTTTGGACACGCACGTATGGTCTGGCAAAAACAGGTCAGATCGTGGGTTTGATCCTCGACGTGATGGCTGGAAAAGTTGAGGAGACTTCAGCGAACGAGGAGGCAAAGCCATGAAGCTCATCACCTCAGTTATTCTATGTATGTTCCTTGGTGGCACGATGCTCGCACAGGAGCCGAAGCCGAAGCCGGCCGCGCCCGCTTCGTTAGCCCAGGCCGAAGATGGACCATCGGCGCCGGCGCGTTCTCCCGCGGAGAAGTACTTTTCAGACGTGGAGCTGATCGATCAGGATGGCCACAAGGTTCGCTTTTACAGCGACGTGCTCAAGAACAAGATTGTCGCCATCAATACCTTCTTCACTACCTGCACAAACATCTGCCCGCCGATGAATCGCAACTTCGAAAAGATGCAGGACGCGCTCGGCGATCGTCTCGGAAAGGATGTGTTTCTCGTCTCGATCTCGGTCGATCCCGAGACTGATACCCCGACACGGCTGAAAGAGTATGGCCGTCGCTTTCACGCTCGTCCCGGTTGGATGTTTTTGACTGGTAAAAAAGAGAACGTCGACTGGGCGCTTTACAAGCTGGGCCAGTACGTCGAGACCAAAGACGATCACACGAACATCTTCATCATCGGCAACGAGCCGAAAGGACTCTGGAAAAAAGCATTCGGACTCGCACCGGCGGATCAGTTAATCAAGATCCTCGAAGACGTAATCGCCGACCGGTAAAATCATCATGATCAGATTCACGCTTATTCTTCTCCTCGCCATCGCCGGCTGCTTAGTATTGCATGGGCCATCACCCGTGCATTCACAGAACGTATCCCGCGAGCTCACGCTTCAGGAAAAGCGCGGCAAGGCTTTCTACCTGCGCGGCGATAGCGCTTCGGGTCAGGAAATCACCGCGCTGATGGGTGAGATCGATGTGCCGGCATCGACACTTACATGCGCCGGTTGTCATGGCATCAAAGGCCAGGGAATAACCGAAGGTGGCGTCACTGCTGGACCACTCACGTGGTCACATCTCACCAAGCCTTACGGTCACGCAGATGAAGGCGGTCGCAAGCACGGTGCATTTTCCGAAACCTCATTCGTGCGCATGTTGACCGCTGGTTTGGATCCTGCGGGCAACAAGTTGGCAGTTGCGATGCCGACTTACCGCATGTCACAGGAGGACATGGCAAACCTGATCGCGTATCTCAAACGCATCGAGACTGATACCGATCCGGGTGTAAACGAAACATCGATCGTGCTCGGAACCGTTTTACCTGAAAAGGCGGCGCTCAGTGGTTTGGCCCAATCGATGGGCGACGTTTTGCAGGCGTACTTTGCTGAGATTAACAGTCGCGGCGGCATCTACAACCGCAAGATCGAATTGCGCGTGATGCATGGTGATTCGAAGTTGACGGTTCCGAACATGAAGCGACTCATCGATGAAGAACAGGTGTTTGCGATCGTCAGCGGTCTCAGTGCCGGTGTGGAAGACGGTGTGGCCGCACTGACTCAGGAGAAGGAAGTTCCGTTCATCGGTCCTTCAACGTTGATGCCGCAACGAGGATCGCCGGTCAATCGCTACGTCTTCTATTTGTTGCCCGGGCTCAAAGAGCAGGCGCGCGCGCTCACGACCTTCGCCGCCCGGAAAGCAGGTTCACGCGCGGCGATTGTGTCGCCTGATGTTGAATTCAACCGTGGCATCGTTGCGAGCATTGAAGAGCAGGCGAAAAAAGTCGGCTTGAAATCCGTGACCACAACTTACTACGCACCAGATGGATTCAGCGCTGCGAAGTATGTAGGCGAGTTGAAGGAGAAGGGAATCGACACGGTTTTCTTCGTTGGCTCGGGCATTGAAGCGACCGCTATGTTGAAGGACGCTGGGGCGGTTGATTGGACACCGTCGATGTACATGCTTGGAACACTCGTTGGCAGGAACATCGGCGATGCAGTGACGGTGAAAACGAAAGACAAAATCTTCCTCGCGTTCCCGACAGTTCCCGCCGACGTCTCCGCGGTGGGCGCTGCTGAATACAGTACGCTGCTACAACGAAACAAGCTCCAGTCCACACACGCGGCTGCGCAAGCTTCAGCAATGGCGGCTGCGAAGATCCTGGTCCACGCACTCGAGCTCTGCGGCAAAGACCTCAGCCGCGAGCGCCTGATCACAACCCTTGAAGGACTCTACGAGTACGACACCGGCCTCATGCCAAAGATCACCTTCGGTCCGAATCGTCGCATCGGCGCCCTCGGCGCATACGTCGTAACTATAGACCCCGAAAAGAGACTCTTCCCCGCCAGCCTCGAGTGGATCGCCGTGGAGTGATTGCTCTCGCTGTGCAACCTCTGTGTTCTCTGTGAAGCAAGTTCGCAGAATCTTGTTTTTCTGAGAAGGTTTTCCCTCTACGCCGGAGGCGTAGAGGGAGACACTTTGGTTGCGGCTCTGCTGCGCTGTGTCTCCGTGGTTTGTTATTGCTATGGCTTGGTTAACCACGGAGACACAGAGAACGCAGAGGTTGCACAGAGAAATCAGCAAGCTTGAGAAACTAATTCCACCAAAAAGCGTAAACGGAAAAGTCAATCCACAAGTCGGTATCGCTGCACATACGAAAGAGGACCTCGCATGAACACTTTTTTGAATGACCTCCGCTACGCAGCTCGAATGTTGAGAAGCAATTTGGGATTTACATTAGTTGCCGTGCTGACACTCGCCTTTGGTATCGGCGCTAACACGGCGATCTTTAGTGTGGTCAACGCCGTAGTCCTGCGGCCACTCCCGTTTCCCAAACCCGAACAGATCGTAATCATTCGCGACGATTTGACCGGACGGCAAATCGAAGATGTTGGGATGTCGGTCGACGAGCTCAAAGATCTGCAGGAGCGTTCGGGCGTCTTCGAGCAGGTCTCCGCAGTCTGGCCTGTTGACGCGAATCTCACCGGATCCGAAAGACCGGAACGAATCGAATTGCTGGCCGTCAGCCCGAATTACTTCGCCTTGCTCGGCGCGCACGCTCAACTCGGCCGTGTGTTCGGACCTGAAGAACAGCAAGCCAAGGGTTTTGCCGAGGGCGTTGTGATTAGCAATGGACTCTGGAAACGCCTCTATGGCAGCGATCGAAACATCCTCGGTCGAAAAGTCTATGCGGACACAGACCTCTACACGATCATCGGTGTGATGCCTCCCGAATTTCGTCACCCTGGCAAGACGCTGCGAAATGAAGTCGACATGTGGGCGACTGCTGGATTCTCGGCGAATCCGTTCGGTCCGCCTGTACGCGCGGCGCGAATGCTTCCCGGTGCAATCGGACGGCTGAAAGATGGAACAAACATCGAGCAGGCGCAGGGCAAGTTGGACGCTTTGGTTGCGCAGCTTCAGACGGAGTTCCCGAAAGAGTATCCGCCACAGGCCGGTTGGAAGCTTAACGTTTTATCAGCACACCAGCAGTTAGTCGGAAACGTGCAGACGATTCTGTACGTCGTCCTCGCTGCGGTCGGCCTCGTGTTACTGATCGGTTGCGTCAACCTCGCTAACCTGATGCTCGCACGATCGAGCGGGCGCCGTCGCGAAATGGCCATTCGCCTCGCACTGGGAGCGAGTCGACGTCGCCTCATCGTTCAGCTTTTAACCGAGAGCTTGCTGCTTTCGTTCATCGGTGGCGCACTTGCTCTCGTGGTGCTCGCGGTATTACTGAAAGGCTTCGTCCAGTTCATCCCCGCGGATATTCCTCGATTACATGAGATCGGGATCAATCTGACTGTCCTGGGTTTTGTTTTTCTGATCTCGACTGTCACCGGATTGCTCTTCGGACTGTTTCCGGCCATGCAATCGTCCAGACCCGACGTCGTATCTAATCTGAAGGATGGCAGTCATGGAGCTGGGTTCGGACTCGCGACTCATCGTTTTCGCAGTGGGCTTGTGGTTCTCGAGTTTGCCTTGTCGCTGATTCTGATGATTGCGGCAGGGTTGCTGCTGCGAAGCTTTGGACAGTTGCTTAATGTGAATCCCGGTTTCAATCCCGACAATGTATTGCTTGCGCGTGTTTGGCTGCCTGTTCCAAACAATCCGGAGCTCGATCCGTATCGGGATCCGTTGAAGCGAGCCGGGTTTATAAAGGAATTGCAGCAACGGGTGAGTTCGATTCCGGGCGTGCGTAGTGCTGCGATCAGTAGTGGCAATGCTGTGCCTCTCGTTGGTCCACATAATTCCGGTGGCTTTACGATTGAAGGCGATGCGGTTGCGAACAACGCAATTCCCACAGCGCAGATTGGCATAGTCTCGCCTGATTACTTTCGCACGATCGAGACACCTTTGAAACGCGGCCGCTTCTTCACCGACGCAGACGACCGGAAAGCGCCGCAGGTGGTGTTGATTGATGAAGCACTTGAGTCACGTTATTTCAGCAATCGCGATCCGGTAGGAGTGCGAATCAAAAGAGGTGGTCCGGCATCGGAGGCGCCGTGGATGACGATAGTCGGGATTGTCGGAAATATCAAGAGTGACGGATTTGATAAACCCGATCAACCGCATCTATACCATCCGATTCTCCAAAATCCCGCGTATGCGATGGCCATATACCTGCGGAGCGATATGGCGCCGTTGACGTTGACGCAATCGGTGCGCGAACAGGTGCGCGCGCTCGATCGAGATTTACCGGTTTTTGGTGAGCGTACGATGTCGCAAGTCGCTGCGGAATCTATGAGTCGTCGCCGGTTTGCGATGCAGCTCGTTGGGTTGTTTGGGATACTTGCGCTGCTTCTTGCGGCGGTGGGTATCTACGGTGTTATCGCGTATTCAGTGACACAAAGAACACGTGAGATCGGGATTCGCGTTGCGTTGGGGGCAAGTAGCAGCGCGATTTTACGTTGGGTGTTGAAACAGGGAATGATCTTGACGATCGCGGGGGTTGTAATCGGGTTGGTTGGAGCACTTGCGTTAACGAGGTTGCTGCGGAGCCTATTATTCGGAGTTGGACCAACAGACATCGTGACCTACGGCGCGTTGGCAATCCTGCTGACGATCGTGGCCCTGATCGCCTGCTACGTCCCGGCACGCAGAGCCACGAAAGTCGATCCGCTGGTTGCGCTTCGTTACGAATAGGAAGTTAAGCGAACGGGTGGCCACGGAGGGCCACCCCTACAGTTGTTGTTGATCACGCCACTTCCTTGGGCGCGCTTGATTAACAACAACTGTAGGGGCGGCCCTCCGTGGCCGCCCGTCCGTAAATCTATTCCTTCCGCAGGGTCAACGTCGGATCGATGCCGGTTGCGCTTAAGGATGGGATTAGGCAGGCGGCGGCGCCGACCAGGGTAAGCAAACAGGCGACGGCGGCGAAGGTGAATGGATCGACGCCGGGAGTCGCGAATAGGATCGTGGTGATCACCTTGTTCAGCATCAGCGCGCCGGCTACGCCAACGACGAGGCCGAGTAGCATGAGTGTCAACGCCTGCTTCATCATCATGGTCAAGATCCGAACCCGCGAGGCGCCGAGCGCGATGCGAATGCCGATCTCGCGCGTGCGCTGCGTCACGGCCAACGCCATGACGCCGGTGAGCCCGGCCGCTGTGATCACGAGCGCGAGGATCGCGAACACTCCGAGCAGCCACATCGTTTCGCGCGGAGATGCCACCGAGTCGTCGAGCGCCTGACGAAGCGTCTTGACGTGGTCGATCGCGGTCTCCGCATCCACTTTATGGACCAAGTCACGCATCAATCTCGCTTCTTGCAACGGCGCTCTTTTCGTTTTAACCACGAGAAATGATCCGAAAGGCGTTTGCGCAATCGGCCCGTAGATCTCCTGGGCCGCCTCTTTGTCCAGACCGTACTGCTTCACATTGCCCACGACACCGACGACCGTAACCCACGTAGTCCCATTGTCGAATGAAAATCTTTTCCCGATTGGATCCTCCGTACCCCAGCGACCACGCGCCGCCGCATCGTTCACGATCGCAACGCGCGGCGCCTTATCGTCATCACCGTCAGTAAATATGCGCCCGCGAAGCAGCGGAATATCGAGTGCGCGGAAGTAAGCGGGACTGACCGCACGCGGATCAACCTGCGCCGCGGTGTTTGCTTCTTCTTTTGGGCGACCTTCCAGTTGGATCGTGGTGTTGTTCGGACCGCGTGTAATGCCCGCCGGATTCAGTGGATAAGTCGACGACACCGCCACATCAACCACGCCAGGTTGCTGACTCGCACTTTCCAGCAGTCGCCGGAAATAGTCGCGGAACTGTGCGGTGGCAGTCGCATTGTTCGTAAACCTGGACCAGTTCGGCTGGAGTCGCATCACGAACACATTCTCCGGGTCGAAGCCGGGATCGACACGCTGAAGTCTGATCATGCTCTGGAGCATCAACGCCGCTGCTGTCAGCAACGTGAAAGAGATCGCGACTTGCGCCGCGACGAGAAATCCGCGAACGCGGTTCTTCGCGCCTGAGCTCGATCGATCGCCCGACTCCTTGAGCGTTTCGATAAGGCTCTTCCGGGAATCAAAGGCTGAAGACAGTGCCGGGATCACACCGAATGCCAAACCTGTGCCTGCGGACACAGCCAGAGTAAACAGCAACACGGACGAATCGATCTGGATCTCTCCTGTGCGTGTCGTGAACCGGCCGGCGAACGACGTAAGCAGCGGCAGCCCAATCGATGCGAGAAGCAGTCCGAGCAGACCGCCGCCCAGCGAGAGGAGTAAGCTCTCAGTCAACATCTGCGTGACGAGCCTGCTGCGGCTTGCTCCCAGCGCGGTTCGCACCGCCACCTCAGACTGCCGTTGCAGCACGCGCGCCAGATTAAGATTCGCTACATTCGCACAGACAATTAACAGGACGAGGGCAGTGGTTCCGAGCAGTATCAGAAACGTGGGCCGAGCTTCCTGCGTGAGCACTGTGTCGAGTCGATCAAGCTGGGCAGCGTAACCGATGTGTTTAGGATAGACGTCCGGATAAGCTTGCTGCATGTTGACCGCGACGCCGTTGACGTCAGCCTGCGCCTGCGCGACTTCGACGCCGGGTTTGAGCCTTCCAAACACAGCCGACAGCAGTCGCGCTTGCCGGTTTTCGATCAACGCAGTGCCCGATCGGAACGGGCAATTCGCAGTCGGCATGTAAACATCACTCTCTGATGGATACTGGGGAATATCAGGCAGCACGCCGATGACTGTGTGAGGTCGATTGTTCATTCGAAAGACACTGCCTACGATGTTCCGATCCCCACCGTAACTCTGTTTCCAGTATTTATTGCTGAGCACAAGCACCGCGTCTCCGCCAGGCTTTTCGTCTTCGGGAACGAAGGTCCTGCCAAGAATTGGCTTCACACCGAGCACGTCGAAGAAGTTTGCCGATACCACACTGGTCTGCACGCGCTCCGGCTCTCCGCGACCGTAGAGTATGAAACTCATCGCGTGGTGCTCGACCATCTCCATCGTTTTGTTCTGATCTCTATAATCCTGGAATTCCTTGACCGAGAAGCCGAGACTGTTCACGTTGTTGATTCGCGCCTGTTGATTCAGCACCACGAGACGATGCCCATCTTTATAGGGGAGTGGGCGCAGCAGCACACCGTAAATCACGCTGAAGATGGCGGTATTGGCGCCGATGCCGAGGGCGAGCGTGATGAGTGCCGTGAGCGTAAAGCCAGGATTTCTGCGCAGAACACGTAGACCAAACCTCACGTCCTGCTTAAGCACTTCAATAAATCGTGCGGTTTTCACAACCCACCTCCGAGATCAGTGGCTGACATTCGTGGCCTTTATATATGCCACGCCAACACTTACACTGCGGTTTGTCGTGAACTGCTCTGAGTTTGCTGTGAATAGCGGATTTGTCGCGGCAGGACGCAGGTGGAGATTGAGGGCTTTGCCCGGAAAGTCGTCACACATGCTCTTCTCTGTGTAACCTCTGCGTTTCTCTGTGCCTCTGTGGTTGTTTTTCTTAAGCTATCTTCCACCACAGAGTCACAGAGAACACAGAGGTTGCACAGAGAAATCAGAGTTTTCGGGCAAAGCCGAAATTGAGTGAAATTCAAATCAGAGATGAAAATGAAGAAGACAGTTCTATTTACGTTACTGCTTATATTCGGAAGCGCATCGCACTCGGCGGCGCAGGTAAAACGAGTGCAGATGCATATTGCGGGTTATCTGTGCGGCAATTGAGTGTACAACATTCAGAAGGCCGTGAGCCGTCTGGACTACGCACCAAAACTCAAGGAAATCGAACTCACAGATATCAAGAAAGGCATCGGCGAATTCACGCCCAAGCCCGACAAGCCCGTTTCATTCGCAGCTTTGAAAGCGACGTTGAAGAGCGCGGGTTACGTTCTTGATGCGGCAGACCTGACGATTGCAGGCACACTGGACCAGGAAGATGATAGCTGGGTTATCACTGTCCAACCTTCCGGGCAGAAGTTTGTGCTTGAGGGTGTCACTGGACTCGAATCCGGATCACCAATTGAAATCACGGGCGATTGGAAAACTATCGGGAAAGGGAACACTGCTCGCGAAGTCATAACACTGGGGAAAAAGACGCAAGCTTCGCGAACGAGCAGCGACTTCCGTTTCATTCCGGCGACGTTTGTGCCGGTTGAAGAAGATGAGGCTCCGATCCGTGTTACGTCACCCGGACTCACGGTTTACAAAGGCGGCGCGATCACACCGCGCTTCTATTACATTCGTCAACATCTGGGTTCGTTGAAAGTCAATCGACAAATGGTGGATGTGAGCTTGTCTTACACTCCATTATCAACGCTTCAACTGGAAGCGGAGGTCCCAATCTCTCGCACGGACTTTCACGATGGGGTGATGTCCGGATCGGAGGTTGGCCTCGGCAACATTAGTCTATGGACCAAGTATCGCTTCTTTCGCGAGGTTAAGACTTACGGCGACAGGCAAGCCGCTGTAAGATTTGGTTTAGAGTTGCCGACCGGCAGTAAAGACGCTCCGAGCCTCAATGCACCGGCGTTTGTGAGACAACAACTGACGCCGATCAATGGTGGACTTTCACCGCATTTCGATCTCGCGTTCTCACAAGCCGGTGGACGTTTCATCTTTGGTGGAAATGCCGAAGCTATTTTCCGCACTGAACGCGATGGGTTTCGCCTCGGACACGAGCAGAGATTGAGCACCGATCTTGAATACGTACTGCTCCCGCGCGAGTACAAAAAGCCCGGCGGTGAATTGTTTCTTGTTCTCGAGACGACATTTGTACATCGCGGAACGGGTCGTCTCAATAGCACGCCCGTCGCAGACAGCAAGGCGACTGAATACTACCTTGCGCCAGGGCTGCAATACGCAGCCCAACCACGGTTCGTGGTTGAAGGGAGCGTGCAGTTTCCCGTCGTCCGCAATACCGGTAGGTTGGCTCTGCGAACGGATGTAAACGTTCTGCTTGGAGTTAAATACCTGTTTTGAGATTTGTCTGCGGCCTTTTGCGTATCTTTGCGGTCTCTGCGTTGAAATTGCTATTAAACGCAGAGAACGCTGCGATACGCAGAGAGCCGCAGCGAAAAACAGCATCTATGTGATTCGTGAGCTCCCAAGACGACCAGAGAAATCGTTCAACCTCACTATTTTCACTCGGGCTGCTTTTCCTGAGACTGGGCACCACTGCGTTTGGCGGTCCGGCTGCGCATATCGCGATGATGGAAGACGAAGTTGTGCGTCGTCGTAAATGGATGACGCGCGATGAGTTTCTGGATCTGCTCGGCGCTGCCAATCTGATTCCCGGTCCAAACTCTACCGAGTTGGCAATTCATGTCGGCCATCGTCAGGCTGGTTGGCCCGGACTGATCGTTGCGGGAAGCAGTTTCATTCTGCCCGCGATGTTGATTGTCATGAGTTTCGCGTGGGCCTATGTTCGATACGGATCGCTTCCACAGGTTGCCGGCATACTCTATGGCGTCAAGCCGGTGATCATCGCGATCGTGCTGCACGCGTTATGGTCACTCGGTCGCACGGCAATCAAATCGAAGTTTCTCGCGGTGGTCGGCATCATCGCCGTAATACTCACGGTGCTGAGAACACATGAGCTGCTCGTTCTCTTTGGCGCCGGAGTAGTAGTTGTCCTCGCACGAACAGTCGCGCAACGCCGGAAGGAGCTTAAGTCGCTCGTGCCGCCATTGGCCTTGCTTTTTCAAACGGGCACAGCGGGCGCAGCTTCGTTTGGATTGTGGCCTTTGTTTCTGTTCTTTCTGAAAGTCGGCGCCATACTCTACGGCAGTGGTTATGTGTTGCTCGCTTTTATTCGCGCCGATCTGGTGGAGCGATGGCATTGGCTGACGGAAGCACAACTCCTCGACGCGGTCGCTGTGGGCCAGGTGACGCCGGGACCAGTCTTTACTACGGCCACGTTCATCGGCTACGTGCTTGGTGGAACACGCGGGGCCGTAGTTGCAACGCTTGGGATATTCCTGCCCGCGTTCTTTTTTGTGGCGGTGAGTGGTCCACTGGTCCCGCGTATTCGACGATCACCGCTGGCCGGAGCATTCCTCGACGGGGTTAATGTCGCTGCCCTCGCGTTGATGTTGTTAGTCACGTATCAACTCGGGCGCACTGCCGTTGTAGACTTCGTAACATTGGTGCTGGCTCTAATCAGCGCCTTCATACTCTTCCGCTGGCGCGTCAACTCCGCGTGGCTCATTATCGCAGGAGCAATAGTTGGCTGGTTTCTTTTGGGCTAAGCCGGAAAAGCACCGCCTGAGGCACAGAGAACACAGAGGCTGCACAGAGAAGCAGACTGTGGCTACTGCGGTTGCCGCGGCCTTCCCGCCTGAATATCCTGAACAACGAACTTGCTGAGGACGTTAAGGCTGTAGGTCGCGGTCATGTTTACTCTACTTAAACTCGAGCTGGAGAAGTTGTTCCGCGCCCGGAGCTTCTATCTCT
This sequence comes from Pyrinomonadaceae bacterium, assembly GCA_035251975.1. Classification (GTDB taxonomy): domain Bacteria; phylum Acidobacteriota; class Blastocatellia; order Pyrinomonadales; family Pyrinomonadaceae; genus PSRF01. The sequence goes on from DATFDT010000073.1 coordinate 13,627, forward strand.
CATTCATTGTCCTGATTGGCTTCGTTGCCCTCATGCTTTGGGGGTTCTACACCTACGCCGCGCGCAAGACAGGTGGTCAGGCCGTCGAGCAGTTCAAGTACACATATGAATCGAAGCAATACTTCAACGGATTAACGTTCGCGCTCTACTCGCTACTCTTTTCTTTTACCCTCCTGCTCCCGATTTTCGTGTCGATGAGCGCGGGCTCGCAGATCGCTGGTGAGTCACGCGCCGGCACTTTGCGGATGATCTGTACGCGTCCAATCTCGCGCGCGTCGCTCGTCATGTCGAAGTTTCTCGTCACCGCATTCCACGCCGCACTGCTATTGACGTTCTTTATCGGCTTAAATCTGGTGATTGGCTTGATCTTCGTCGGTTGGGGTAACCTCGAGCTCTATCCTGGTCCACTCAATCTCGTTGACGCGCCCGGAAAGATTATGCGCGATGAAGCATTGATGCGGTTCGGCTATGCCGTACTTTCAGGCACGTGGGCCCTGCTCGTTATCGCCGCCCTCGCACTTCTGTGTTCAGTCGTCTTCGATTCCCCTGCACAAGCAATCGTCATGACGATCGCGGTTTACTTGACGCTCTACATCGTAGGGCGAGTGGAATTTTTCGAGCACCTGCGGCCATACTTCTTCACCACCGACATGGATTTCTGGCGCGACGTGTTCAAGCCCCAGATTCCGTGGCAAAACCTTTGGCATTACGCGGCTGTCTGCGGCGCGTATACAACCGGCTTACTGTTGACCACAGTGATCATCTTCGAGCGTAAGGATATTGTTACCTGACATGTGGGTGAAACTGATCCTGCTGCTTATGTTTTGTCTGATGATATTTGGCGCGGTCCACTTCGCGCAGCCGCGTGAATCCGAGCAGCCGAGCTCGTCCGAGAATGCTGTTCATTCGCTGAGGTTGCTCACATGGAACATCGGTTATGCCGAGCTTGAAGACGACACACGCGCGCATGACAAAGATCTGCCCGCCGTTGCGGAAGTGATCTTACGCGAAGACGCAGACGCGGTTGCACTCCAGGAAGTGACAGGCAACGCGCAGTTGAAGATCCTGCTTGGTCTGTTACAGGGAAAATATCGAGGCGCAGTTGCACAGCAGGGAAGAGGCGATCGATTCGAAGCGATGCTCGTTAAAGATACCGGTGCGCGATTCATTCCCGTGCTGGTTGGTGATCGATACGCTCTTGGAGTCTCATTCAAACCGAGCGACGATACAGAGCAAGTCCTCGTTTTGAGCGCCCATGCCGATGCGTTCAACGCCGCGCGCCGCCGGACCTACACTGAAGCATTGCTGGATTGGGCCGAGGATCGCGCGCAATCGTCGAGAGTTTTCATCGCCGGTGATTTCAACTTCGAGCTCAAAGCCGGCAACGAGACGAATCTTTATACCGACAATCTGAAACACGACAGTGAATCGTACAGCCACATCCTGCGCCAGTTTCGCGATCTCGGACGCGCGGCCGGCGATACTGCAATCAACGATCGCCGCATTGATTACGTCTTTGGTCCAACCTCGCTTCAACACGTCGGACGAGTCGAAGTTTTGCGTAACGCTGCGGTTGGCCGTATGGACCACTGGCCGTTGTTAGTCGAAGTTGGACTTTGATATGTCTGACGTAGCCTTACACACCGAAGACTTGACGAAGCGTTTTGGCGCCCGTACCGCAGTCGATCGCCTGACCATACGTGTCGAGAGAGGTGACATCTACGGATTTCTCGGTCCCAACGGCGCGGGAAAGTCAACCACGTTGAGGATGTTGTTGGGTTTGGTAAGGCCGACTTCCGGCACGATCAAGTTTCCCGTGCGCGCTTCGAGTTGGGAATACCTGAAGGCTCGCTCGCGCATCGGTGCAATCATCGAGACACCCGCTTTCTACGAGAATTTTTCCGGACGCAGGAATCTACAACTGCTGGCCTCGTTGTCAGGTGGTGTGCAAAAGAAGCGCGTCGAGGAAGTGCTCGAAATCGTCGACTTGGGCGATCGCGCGCACGATCCAGTGAAGGTTTATTCATTGGGCATGCGGCAACGTCTCGGAATTGCACAGGCGCTCTTGCCCACACCCGAGCTGATTATTCTCGACGAGCCTACGAATGGTCTCGATCCGCAGGGAATACACGAGACGCGAAACCTGATTCGACGTCTTCGAGATGAATTCCGGTTAACCGTATTGCTCTCGAGTCATCTGCTCACGGAGATCGAGCAACTCTGCAACCGTGTCGGGATCATTCACGAAGGACGGCTGCTTTATGAAGGCGGACCGGAAGCCCTCGTGGCGCCTACCAGTCTTTACAAAGTACGCGTCGACAACCTGGGTGGCGCTATTGATTTACTGAGTGGAGAAAATGGTGTTACCGTTAGCCGAAATGGGACTTCGTTTTTGCGGGTCGAGGCGGACGCGGAACACATCGCGGCTGTAAACACGCTGTTAGTTGGAAATGGAATCAAGGTGTACGAGCTAAGCCCGGCGCAGGAAAGTTTGGAAGAAGCATTTCTCCGATTGACTAAAACAGATGAGTAACTCGCTCGACAATAATGATACGCGCGCGCAGGTTGCCCTGACCCTTACGCGTGTGGGGCTTGGGTGTCTTTTTATCTGGGTATTCTTTGAGAATCTCGGTAAGGGTCTCTACAGTCCTTCTGGTTACGCCGGATTGATCAACTTCTACATCGAAAAAGGCCACGGACCGCAACTGTTGAAAAGCATCATGGCGTTCATGGCGAGTCACGCTACTGTTGCTGGTCCAATGCAGGGTCTAACTGAAATCACGTTCGGAGTGCTTTTGGTGATCGGACTTTTGACACGACCAATCGCACTCGGAGCGTTTTTGTTTCTGAGCACGCTCTGGGTTGCTGAATGGGGAACGTCGTGGGTCTGGGAGTTGTTGATACCGATGATCGTCGCATTAGCACTGGTGATCGGATCAGCCGGACGCAAGTGGGGCGTCGATCAACTATTAGCGCGCCGCTATCCT
>DATFDT010000074.1:0-5677 GCA_035251975.1 Pyrinomonadaceae bacterium
TTTAGGAGACGTAGCGCAGCTTATGGCGAGCGAAGATGAAGAGTTCACCATGCTGTTTCAGGATTTCTACCCTAGCCTATGCCGCTTTCTGGAGTGTTTATTGGGAGGCCGCGCGCCGCTGGCGCAGGATCTGGCACAGGAAAGTTTCCTGCAACTCCATCGTACGGCATGGGGAACTATGCCGGTCGACGAGGCGCGCTTCTGGCTCTACCGCGTCGCGCGCAACATGGCGATCAACGAGTTTCGCAAGTCGCACACGCGCTACCGGCTGTTTGATCGAGTAGTGGAAACGATGAGACCACGAGCACGCAACCCGGAGCAGGAATACGAGACTCAGGAACGCCAAACGCTCGTGCTTGAAATGTTACAGACGTTACCCGAAGACCAGCGCTCTGCGTTGCTGCTGCGGGAACAGGAACAGTTGAGTTATCGCGAGATCGGACAAGTGCTGAACGTCTCTGAAAGCAAAGTTAAGGTTGACATCTTTCGCGCGCGGGCGTCGCTGCGAGAACGCTGGACCAGGATCTCTCATGTCAATCATGTGAATCCTGTGTAAAGGCTTTTATCATGACCTGCAATTTCACCGAAAAAATTTCATCACTAATCGACGGCGAGCTATCAACCGCAGAAGCACGCGAAGTCGAGCGCCACTTAATCGGCTGTAACGAGTGCCAGGAAGTGCGCGCTGACTTTCTCAACCTGCGCAGCCAGCTCACCGGTTTCGAAACGTCGCTCGAGCCCGCCGTTCAGAACCGTGCACTCAAGAAGATCCTTGCAACGCCGCAACGTAGTCCGGCACGTGGATCGGCATGGGGTTTTGGCACACGTTTTGGCACTCAGGCCGCCGCCTTCGCAACACTTGTAATCGTCGCCGCGATCATCGGTTTCCTGATTTACAAGAGCCCCAACACGCCGTCGAATGAAAAACATGTAGCCGTCCAGCAGACTCCGACTCCGGTTCCAACTGCTTCCGTGCAGCAAAAGCAACCAGAACCAGAAGCATCGCCGTCACCAAACAAAGGTAACGAACAGACGGCTCCGCGTCGTTCACCATCACCAGCGCCGAAGAAACCCTTGGTGCGTGAGCCAAAACCGGGTGAGCAGTTCGCCGCGATTCCAGCGACGCCCGACCCCTTGCGTTCTGCCGGCGCACAAACAATGACCGCGCTTCACTTTGAAAAGTCTGAAACGCTGCTGGTCGCGTTTAGAAACGTGCGCCTGAACGAACCCGGCTCGGCGACTGAAGTAACTTACGAACGGCAGCGCGCAAAACAACTGGTCATACAAAACATGATGTTGCGTCGTCAGGCTGACGCGGCAGGCGACATCCAGATCTCATCGCTACTCGAGAGCCTGGAACCGATCTTGATCGACATTTCCAATCTTCCGGACAAACCGGATAAAGACGCAGTTCGCGTAATTCGTCAACGCGTCGAACGCAAAAACATCGTGCCGCTGTTGCGGGTCAACTCGACCGCCCTCGCACGCGCTCTTGACTGATCTCTGTGCAACCTCTGTGTTCTCTGTGTCTCTGTGGTGTGAACAGTGACTGCAACCACCGAGACACAGAGGATACAGAGGACGCACAGAGAAAGCGGTTCACCTTAGAGGCACAGGGAACAGGAGATGCCATGTGCGATTTTTGATCACCGCTCGATCTCTGCGCTCGCTCTCGGGTTCTCTGTGCCTGTGCGGCGAACCGTCACGCTCGAAGCAATTTCAGGATAAGGACAAACGATCACTATGAAGAGCTTAGTTAATTATCGCCCCCAAATCAGATCCGGACTCGCGCTGTTGGCTGTCGCCGCTGTCGTAACCGTATTCTCGATTTACACGCAACGCACTTCCGCCTTCGATCAGGAACTCTCGAAACTCAATAAGTTTGTGCAGACCAAAGCCAACACGGCCTCGATGCAGATCTTTCGCGAAGGCCGCGACTTCATCGAAACACAAAACTGGCAACGTGCCGCCGAGAAATTCAACGACTTCATCAAAGGTTATCCCAAGGATAAAGATCTCGACGCCGCGCTTTACTGGTATAGCTACGCGTTACAGAAACAAGGTCGAAAAGACGAAGCCGCAACCGCACTAATCAAGCTCATCGAAAAGTTTCCCGGATCGAGCTGGCGCCAGGAAGCACAGGCGCTGCTCGTAGAAATGGGTCGCAAAGATGCAGTCGAGCAGGCGCTCGCGCGCGATGATTGCGAAATTAAAATCCTCGCGCTGCAGAGTCTGTTCCAGGCAGAGGAGGAACGCGCGATCGGAATCGCCACCGAAGCACTACGCGCAAATCCACCTAAATGTCAGAACTTCCAGGCGGCGGTTTTATCGATTCTCGGATCGCATGGTGGACCACGAGTCACCCCGATTCTTTTGGACATCGCGCGCACCAATCCCGATCCGAAACTGCGTATGACAGCGATCAGGCGTCTGGGCGAGCAAAAGAGCGATCAAGTTACGGACGAGCTCATCAAGATCTACGACGCCGATCAGACCAAAGAAGTTCGAGGCCAGATTCTGCGGGCGTTGGTCGAAGGTAATACGCCAAAGGGTACCGCAAAGGTGATGGAGATCGCGCGCACCGGTACCGACGTCGTCGCCAGGCAATATGCGATTCGTTACATCGCCGAGATGAACGATACGGCCTCGCTCGATGCGCTGATCCAGATTTACGACACTGACAAGACGAAGGAGATTCGTTCGCAGGTCATCCGCGCACTCGCAGAGCGTGAGGATCCGCGCGCCCACAAAAAGCTTTTCGACATCGCGCGCCAGAGCGAGACGCCGGAGTTGCGGATGGAAGCGATTCGCCGTCTCGGAGATAACGGGCGCGAATCGACCGATGAGCTGTTGCAGCTCTATACGAGCGAGACGAATGTTCAAATCAAGCAGGGCCTGCTGCGCGCTTTTGGCGAGAGTGATGATCCGCGCGCTGTTGGGAAGCTGTTGGATATCGCCCGCGGCAACGATGCGGTCGAGCTGCGTGGTTACGCCCTGCGACGGCTGGCCGAGAAGGACGACGAGCAGACGGTAACTCAGCTCGTGTCGTTTTACGACGGCGAACAGAATCCGCAAATCAAAATGGCATTGCTGCGCTCATTTGGTGAGTCGAAGCAGAAGATCGCCGTGCGCAAGCTGATGACGATCGCGAAGAGCGATCCGTCAGTGGAGATGCGAAAAGCAGCGGTCAGGTATCTGGGCGAGAGCAAAGATCCTGAGGCGCTCAAATTCTTGGAAGAGCTTTTGAAAGTAAATTAAGTTGTTTACAGGATTAATAGGATTTACATGTTAATCCTGCAAATCCTGAAATCTTGTAAAAGACTACCTGTTGATCTAAATCATTCGGAGGAATTCATGCGCCATTCAATGCTCCTCTTTCTCGCGATCATCGGGATCGCTTGCGCCGGCGGAAATCGCGCGGGCACTGTCACAGTCGCTGCCGCGTCCGACGATCTGCAAACACAATCCAGCTCGACCACGATCCAGAGTTTCACCCCAGTCGACGGCGCGGACTTGATGGCCCGGCTTGAAGCCGCGCAGTCACGCGCACGCGGTCAACAAACACCGTACTGGTCCGCGTACACTTTCGACGTGCGTCCTGGAGTTGCTGTCGATCCCGGTGTTCGTGATTTCAACGGCTCGATTCACACGATGGGCGATACGACTGTCTTCGTCGGCACAAATGCGGCCGGAGTTACCGTCGAAACACGTAACCTCGCGATCTTCCTGCTGCGGGAGCCGTCCAGTAACCAGATCACGCGCATGGAGATTTACAACCTCGAGCGCAAACGCGAGTACAGCGGCTATCCGGTTTACTGGCTGGGCCGCTCGAACAACGAAGAAAGTCTCAACTACCTGCGCGCCATCGCTGCCGCCTCACCGCTCGACATGTTGAGCGAACGTTCAGTGCTCGGCATCGCGCTGCACGATGATGCGCGAGTCGGCGGCATGCTGAAAAACTTCATCAGCAGCTCACCAAACCAACGCATTCGCTCGACTTCTGTTTACTGGTTGGGCCAGGTCGGTGGTGAGCAAACATTTCTTGCATCAATCGTTCGCAACGAATCCGAAGAGAAGAAGTTGCGCACTGCCGCCGCGTACGCGATTGGACGCAGCCGCGATCGTGGAACTGTCGCGACGCTCCAGGGACTTTACGAAAGCGTGAAGGAACCGGACGTTCGCCGCAGTGTCATTTCGGGAGTGGGCAACAGCGTCGACGAGCAGCCGGCGTTCACGTTTCTGCTAAACGTTGCGAAGAACGATGCTGATGTTGAATCGCGACGTATGGCAGTGCGCCAGCTCGGACATTTTCAGCGTGAAGACACTGCTGAAGAGTTGATGAAGATCTACCAGAACGAGGCGAACGTCGAAGTGAAGAAGGCTGCATTGCGTTCGCTCGCCGAAACGAAGAATCCGCGCGCGCAGGCGCGTCTGAACGAGATCGCGCGGAGCGATGCGAATGCTGAGCTGCGGAAGACGGCGATTCGCGTGATGAGCGATCGTGGTGAAGCAGCAGTTGACGATCTTCTGAAGCTGTATGACTCAGAGCAGGCGGCGGAGGTTAAGCGCACGGTGCTGCAGACGCTTTCAGATATCAAGAGTCCGCGCGTTGAAGACAAGCTGCTTGCGGTCGCGAGCGGTAATGATGCGATGGACGTGCGGCGACAGGCAATCCGGTTGCTTGGTGAGCGCGTGAGTAAACGCAGCTTCGAGTTTCTGAGTCAGACGGCGCAGAGCACGGATGGTAATGCGGAAGTGCAGGTACAGGCGGTTAGGGCGATCAGTGAGCGAAAGTCTGACGAGTCAGTGCCACTCCTGATCAAGATCGCGCGCACACATCCAAACCAGCTCGTGCGCAAACAGGCGATCCGATCGCTCGGTGAGTCTGGCGATCCGAGAGCCGTCGATTTCTTCCGTGAGGTGTTGAGCAAATAGGTCGAGAGATGTAACAACGGGCGGCCACGGAGGGCCGCCCCTACAGTTGTAGTCGATCACGCATCAGCATTGAAGGCGCCAGACGGGCCACAACTGTAGGGGCGGCCCTCCGTGGCCGCCCGTGTTTTCAAATACCAGCCAGGATTTTCTTCCACCGCGCCCACGCTTCATCGCGGGCTTTCTTGTTTGCCTCGTTGGCGTCGGGCGCTTCGCCAGCTCGCATGAAGCCGTGACCCGCGCCTTCATAAGTTACCGGCTCATACGTCTTCTTCAACTCCGTCATTGCCTCAGTCGTCTTCGGCAAAGTTGCATTGATGCGCGCGTCGTTGCCGGCGTAGAACCCGTAAACCGGCGCCTTGATTCTAGCGAGCGCCGCCTTGTCGGGAGTGCCGTCGGCAGCCGCCGGCGCTGGCCCATAAAACACAAACGCCGCTTTAACATTCGGATTATTCGTCGCATACCGGAACGACTGCCCGCCGCCCCAGCAATAACCCGTAACCACAACCTTCCCATTCGAAGCCGGAATCTTCGAAATGTAATCCGCAACCGCATTCAAGTCGGCCGTGATCTGATCCGGCGGGAGAGCGCCGATCGCCTGGCCCACTGCATTTCCACTCAGCGAGCTCGTGCCACCGCCATTCGGACCCATTCCCGAAAGCAGATCCGGCGCGATCGCAACGTAACCCGCTTCCGCAAGTTGATCGGTCAAACTCTGCACCCAGTCGCTCATGCCAAAGATCTC
>DATFDT010000075.1:0-5478 GCA_035251975.1 Pyrinomonadaceae bacterium
CCACCCCTACAGTTGTTTGTGATCAGGCACAATCCAATCACGGGGTTAGTTCCGATGTCAGGATTGCGCCGTTGAGACTCGGAATCACGGCCGAGATCTTTAACACTTTTCGACTGCCCTTATCGATCCAAACAGTTTGCTTGTCGGCATCGTTGTCAGCCGCCTGTATCTCGACTTTGTAAGCGTCAAACGTGCCTGCCGGAACCGTGACGCTCTCCGTCCCGAGCACTTTCAACTGCTTGATCGAAGGCTTCTGCTTCTGCACGTCGAAATTTCGGAAACTCAGACTATAACCATCAGCGAGGGGAAGAGAAGCGATCACTTCAAAAGCACCGGCGCCGTCCGCAAATAAAGCGCCACCTGGATCGACAGCAAGCGGCGTGACTTGCCCGTTCATCGTTGTCTTCCCGGTTAACTGGTTGGGCGCGACGTCCATCTCGATCGTCATTGGACCTTGTTGAATCCAACGACGCTTCAACAGCAGGCTTCCTTTTTCGATCGTGCTGACGTCGACGATTGGGCCTTGCGGAGTCTGCGCAGTTTCATTGACAGTCCATGCTCCATTTTCTTCCTTGATGTCTGTCTTCAAGGTGAGCGGAATTTCCTGGCCCTGGATTGCAATCGACGCCTTGTAGTTGTAAGTACCGGGCCGCAGATCAACCGCAGGCTTCGGCAGCTCGGCCGATGCACTCATCACCTTCGGCATCGTCACGGTCTTCACGTCTACGTTTATTTCTTTTAGACGCTGCGACACTTCAGGCGTCATGCTTTCCTGATAACGACCACCGAGATACTTCGCGAGAAACTTCTCCGCACTCGCAAACATCGCCATGTTGTTCACCGGACGCGCGAAGCCATGTCCCTCATCCGGCGCGACCATGTACTCAACCGGGAATCCGCGATCTCTTAACGCGATCACGATCTGGTCTGATTCGCGTTTGTTAACGCGCGGATCGTTAGCGCCCTGAATCACGAGGAGGGGAGTTTTGATTTTTGCAGCCGCAGTTAACGGCGACTGTCGCAGCAACTGCGCCTTGCCTTCAGGCGTGTTTGGATCGCCCATGCGCTCGTAGAAGAGCTTGCGAATCTGTTCCCAGTATGGCGGAATCGATTCGAGCAGCGTGATCAGATTTGATGGTCCAACAATCGAGACTCCGACCGCGTAAACGTCAGGCGTAAACGCAACGCCCGCAAGCGTAGCGTAACCTCCATAAGAGCCACCCATGATGCCAACCTTCTTCGGATCGGCAATACCCTGCGCGATGAGATACTTCGCGCCCCAGGTTATGTCGTCCTGCATCTTGTCGCCCCATTGCTTGTTTCCGGCGTCGATAAACTTCTTACCGTAACCAGTCGAGCCACGGAAATTTGGTTGCAAGACAGCGTAACCGCGGTTCGCGAGAAACTGTGCAAAAGCATCGTAGCCCCAACTGTCGCGATACCATGGACCACCGTGCGGCAGGATCACCGCCGGAAGATTCTTAGCCTCGACGCCTTTGGGTAACGTTAGATAAGCAGGGATTTCCAAACCGTCAGACGACGGATATTTGACCGGCTTCATCGGAGCGAGGTACGCGCGATTCAACTTCTCGCGTGCCTGGTATTGGAGCGTCAACTTCTTAGTGGAACGATCGTACAGATAGGTTGAGCCGGGATCTGTATCGGAGTTTGCATAGATGATCCAGAGCTTTTCATCTTTCGTCGAAGATCCAAACCCGATCTCTTTACCGGGAAGTTGTTTCTGCAGGTTTTTGTAATCAGCTTCGAACGCTTTGTCTTTCCAGTAGATTCGTGTGCGTTCATCGTCGTAGGACGTGGCAACCAGTTCGTCGGAAACTTCCGAGAACGTGGCGTTGCCGAAGTCGACGTGTTTCAAAGGATCCGATTCAACGAGCTCCTCCTTGCCCGTGGCCGGGTTCCATAGCTCAAGCTGAACGAGGTCGATACCGCTGCCCTTATTTGTTTGAAAGTAAACCCGCTCGCCATCTTTGTGATAACGAACCGGACCACACGACTCAAACACACTGCAACTGTAAACCTTCGTAAACTTGTCCGCGTCAACGCGCAACACTTCCGTGTCGCCGTTCTCTGCCGATCTGGTTGCGAGTCGCAACTGGTCCTTCAGATCGAAGAAGTAGGCGGTGATGCGTTCGGTGTTTTTGCGGACGAGCGTGCGCTCGCCGGTGGAGATCTTTACTTTGTACAAATCGTGCCAGGCTGCGTCGCGATCGTTTAGACCGACGTAGATCGTATCGGGCTCGCTACGCGGCACTGCATAGATGAAGGCTCTGATCGCTTTCGCATCCGTGAGATTTCGAGCGGCGGGAACATCTTGTCCCGCAGCGGGCGCGTCGGCGGGATTGACGGCGTACACATTGTAATTTTCATCCCCAGCCTTATCCTGGACGAAAAGGATGTACTTGCCATCGCGCGACCAGAAGTAAGTCGGAATCGGGCGTTTGGTGTCGGCCGTGATCGGTTTCGCGCTGCTGAACGGATCCGCAGTCTTCTTCACCCAGACGTTGCGTGTGCCTTTGAACGGTTTGATAAACGCGATGAACGCACCGTCAGGGGAAATCTGGGCGCCGGCGATTTCCGGATCGCCAAAGAACAGCTCGCGGTCAATCAGCGGCGGACTCTGCGCCCAAACGGGCGCCGCGAGGGTAACGAGCAATAGAACTGAAAGCAGCAGTAAGCCGAGAACGGAGCGGCGAGACTGGCCAATTGAACGCATAAACACCTCTTTCGTTGAGTGATTTTGACGGGTTTAATTAGCAAATGGAAAGGTTTCTACGCGATACACCTCCGCGAGGTTTCAACTAATCCGTGTAATCTTCGTAATCTGTGGGCTATATTGACATCCGAATGAACTCACGCCAAACATTCTCGATCAGTTGCGTAGCATCAAGCCCGCTTTGCAGCAAGAGTTTCCGTCGCCGCATGGCTTATTTGGTTCATGAGCGCGGAACGAGCAGACCGAGGCGAGTGACGTAGACATACTGGTCGAAGTCGATCCCGCAATCGGCCTCCGCTTCGTTACGCTCGCCGAGCGGTTGGAGTCATTGCTGGAACAACGCGTCGATCTCGTTTCCAGCAGAGCCGTAAAACCAAATTTATTAAAACAGATTCAGGCTGAACTTATCGATGTCTAAACGCAGGTTATTGCGCGGTCCCTTTGCTAATTCCTCGTAAGCCTTCCGACGTATGGAGAGGATTGATTCGAAGGTCCTAATGATTTGCCGAAACGCTTGGCTTCCTCGACCGAACGAATCACCAAAGCTCGTCCAACGATCTCGATTTCCAGTTCCGCGCCCGCCTCAACACCCAGCGCATCAAGCGCTTCAGGCGGAAGCCCCACTGAGGAGCGTTGGTCTATTGTTGTGACGGTTTTAGATATGCGCAATTTTGTGCATGAGGCGATCTGAGCACCGCTATTGTGGGGTTACAACCCTTCAGTTTCCTTGCCCTCTTCAAGCAATAATCGTCTGCTTTCCGTCAGGTACTTTTCTGTCAGCGCAACTCCTACTGAAAAAGCTTGATCGTTCACCGTGATGGAGGGAGACCCGACTAACAGCTCATTCAGCTTAGACGAAATTAGGACCGCGGACTTCTGTACGTTCTCCTTAACTTCCGTGGTGTCAATACCCATTTCATCCAATGTTTTGGACAATCTTAGGACCTTTGTTAAGCTGCGCCAGATTACCTCAAATGAGGAATTGGCTCGTCGGCTAGATGATCTCGAAGGTAGGTATGATCAGCAGTTCAAAGGAGTGTTCGATGCGATTCGACTGCTCATGAACCCGAAGCCGCTCAAACGAAAGGAAATTGGGTTTCTTCCGAAAGCTGAGAAGACGTGAAACAACGCGAATTCAGGATTAATTGATCACTAGCGCTTCTCACGACTGCACTGACAACGACAGCGGCAGTCTGCTCAAGCCGCGGAAACTAAGATTCGAGCGCCAGGCGGGAACGTCGTCGAGCAATCGCATACCTGAAGTACGCTCGAGCAAAGTAGTGAATGCGATCTCGGCTTCGGTGTAGGCGAGGGAGGCGCCGATGCAGAAGTGTGTGCCGTGACCGAACGAGAGTGGCATGCCTTCGTCGCGGGAGATTTCGAGTTGCTCGGGAGAAGAGAATTTCTCGGGGTCGTGATTGGCAGAGCCTAAGAGAAGAATGACAGTTTGACCTTTCCTGATCTCCTGATCGTGCCACGTGAAATCTTCCGTCGCGGCGCGTCCGGAAAACTGCACCGGACTGTCGAACCTCGCCAACTCGCGTACGGCTGAGTTCATCAGCGCCGGATTCTCTTTGAGCTTTGCAAACTGATTCGAATTTTGAAGCAACGCCAGCAGGCCATTGCCGAGCAGGTTACGTGTAGTCTCGTGCCCGGCGACGAGTAGGAGCGTGCATTGGGCCAGCAGTTCTTCCCCAGTGAGCATCTCGCCTTCTTCCTCCACGCGAAGTAAGAGACTTACCAAATCGTCTCCTTTATGCGCCCGCCGTTCCGGCAGCATCGCGCGGAAATATTCGGTGAGACTGACGAGACTGTTTTGCGCACGTCGCGCCGTGTCAACACTCGAAGTAGCATTGCCGAAAAAACTAGCAAGATCATCTGACCAGATTTGGAAGTCGCTTTGATCCTCCGCTGGTATACCGAGCATCTCCGCGATCACTCTGACTGGCAGAGGATTGGCAAACTCAGTCATGAACTCGATCTCAGACCTGCCGGCCACATCATTCAACAGTGAATCGACAACTTGCTGAATACGCGGGCGCAGCCGCTGGATCATGTTTGGCGTAAACTCTTTATTCAGGAGTTTGCGGATGCGGCTGTGCTCCGGCGGATCGAGAAAGAGCATCCACCTCGAAAAGATCCGGTTGAACGTTGCGAATTCGCTTTGTGCTTCGCTCGGGAGTGCCGCAGTCAAGTTATGGCTGCGTTGACTGGAGAGACGCGGATCATGCAAGCCTGCCAATACGGCAACGTAACGAGTTACGAGCCATGCACCGTTACGAAACTTGTCCATCCAGTGTACCGGTCCGGCTGCACGCAGGTGGCTGTAAGCTCTATAAGGATTAGTAATGAAATCAGAATCGAACATGAGGCGCGATATTTTATCTGATGTGTCAAAGTCCGGCTATTAGTAGTGACGTGTGGTTTTCTCTGCGTATCCTCAGCGTCCTCTGCGAAGCAAGTTCGCAGAATCTTGTTTTTCTGAGAAGGTTTTCCCTCTACGCCGGATGCGTTCGCTAATTTCAGCCTAGGGTTCGAGGAACGAGAACCCTGGGGACTAGCACATCAAGCCGTTCTAACCCTGAAAGGGTTCGCCAACCGCCAAACCCTTTCAGGGTTTAGCAACGAAATAAATTGGCTCACCCAGGGTTCTCGTTCCTCGAACCCTGGGGACTAGCACATCAAAGCCGTTCTAACCCTGAAAGGGTTCGCCAACCGCCAAACCCTTTCAGGGTTTAGCAACG
>DATFDT010000076.1:0-9614 GCA_035251975.1 Pyrinomonadaceae bacterium
GCCGTCGCCACCTCCGGTTCTTCAACCACACGCTCCGTCGCGCGCTCGCGTAAGCGACGTTCGAGCAAACGCGCGAGATGGGCCATCGGCAAGCTCATCGCGAGATAGAATGCTGACACTGCGAGGCCGAGCAACAGAAACTGTCCCGAAGCATTCGCCAGCTCGCGGTACGCAGTAGCGAGTTCCCAAACGGAGATTGCAAACGCGACCGACGTGTCTTTGAAGAGCGAGACGAAGTCGTTCGTCATCGGCGGGAGGGCGATGCGAAACGCCTGCGGGAGGATAATGCGACGGAACGCGAGCACTGGTCCCATGCCGAGCGAATACGCGGCTTCCCATTGTCCGGTCGGAATCGCCTCGAGCGACGCACGATAGACTTGCGATTCGTAAGCGGCGTAGTTCAAGCCGAGTCCGACGAGTGCGGTGAGCCAGCCTGGCATCGCGATGCCGATCACAGGCAGGCCGAAGTATAGAAACAGCAGTTGGACCAGCACGGGTGTGCCGCGGAAGAATTCGACGTAAATCGTGCAAAGCGAGCGCAGCCACGCAGGGCCTTTCCACTGTCCGACGGCGAGTGGAAGTCCTAAAACGATCGCAATCACCATCGCGCCGAGGGCGATCAGAACGGTGACGGCGGCGGCGCGTGTCAGACGCCAGAGTGCTTCGCCCCAGTTGAACGTCGAGTTTGTGGTCGTGTACTCCTCGACTTTCGTCGATTGAGTTCCGGAGCGAATCGGCGCCTGAAACTCCACTTGCGCGTCGTTCCAGAGTCCCCACTTTTTCAGAATCGTTTCGAGTGTGCCGTCGAGGATGATCTTGTCGATGGCGGCGTCGATCTCGGCTTTCAACGCGAGATCGTCTTTGCGGAGGCCGATCACGTACTGCCCGCGCGTGAAGGGCGGTCCAGCGGGTTTCAACTTCGGATCCGAGCGCGCGTAGAAAGCCTCGGCGGGCACATCAAAAAGGGCCGCATCAATCCGTTTCAATTCGAGATCGCGATAAGCGCCGACGGGATCGGCGTAACTGCGAAACGGAATGCCTTGTTGTTGCAGAATGCGCGAAGCCGCGGTGTTGCCAAGCGTAGCGACGACGCGATTCTTGCAGTCTTCGAGCGAGTTGATACGGTTGTCGTCGCGACGTACGGTTAGTTGAAGTTGAAAGATGTAGTAAGGCTTACTGAAGAGAATTTGCTGGGCGCGGTCGCCGGTCGGTTCGAGTCCATTGACGATGACGTCGAACGACTTACGTTGCAGCGCGGAGACGAGCGTCTCCCAATCGCTCGGCACAAACTCGGCGCGACGGCCCATCGCCTGGGCGAGGGCGTCGACCATCTCTTTTTCGTAGCCAATGTAATTATCGGGATTGGCGGGATCAGTGAAGACGTACGGCGCGCCACCACTTGGGTCGGCGCCCCAACGCAAAACTCGCTCTTGTGCCTGAACACCACTGTATAGCCATAAAAAGGCACAAAAAGCACATAAGCCTTTCCTTAAAGCTTTCGTGTATTTTGTGCTTTTGGGTGGCAACGTTTGGTGGCGGATTTTAACTGCTCAGCGCTTTTAGATCTAGTTCTGGAGATGGACTGGTGTCAGCTTTGAGCACCGTCTCCATCTGTTTCAACGCGTATTGATTCTCTTCTTCTGTATTCGAAACAACGCAATCCTCCGGGACGAAGACTTTGAAGTCGCGCATGTATGCATCGTTGGCGGTGAAGAGCACGCAGTTGTTGCCGGCGATGCCGGTGAGGATCAGGTTCTTTGCGTTCAAATGTGTGAGTAGTAGATCGAGTGTCGTCGAGTAGAAGCCCGAGTGTTTTGGCTTCAGCACGAAGTAATCATCGTCGTCCGGCACGAGGGGTTTGACGAAGTCTTTTCCTTTCGCATCGTCTGCCGTGCAACGCGCAACGATCTTTTTGAAGTCTGACTGCCACTTGCCGAAGTTGTCGTTCACGTAGATGCACGGAATGCCGGCCGCCTTCGCTCGTTTCTTTAATTCCGTGATGTTTTTGCTGACCGGCAACGCGAGTCGCAGCAGTTCGTCGCCTTCAGGAAAATCGAAACTGTTGATAACGTCGATCAGCAGTAAAGCGGCTCCCGACTTGTCCGGAGCCGAGCCATGAAGATCGTGACTTGCGCGCGCCATCGGCAAAGATGTTAATCTGTGCGCAAGTTCTACGGCAACCAATCAACAAAGAGGCCCCTACATGTGTACTGATCGCAGAGATTTTCTACGCCTGTCCGCCGGTATCGCTGGCGCAACGCTTCTCGGCAGCTCGCTCGCTTCCGCGCAACAAGGATCGCAGCCTGAAGCCATTCGACAACTGCGTCGCATGACTGACAACGTCGTTCCGATCACGATGGAGGAACGCCAGAGTCGTATCGAGAAAGCGCAGCGGCTGATGCGCGAACAACGCATCAATGCGATCTACATCGAGCCGGGCAGCAGCATGTTCTATTACACGGGTATGCGCTGGGGCACGAGCGAGCGAATGTTCGCCACCGTCATCCCTGCGCGCGGCGAGATCGCGTGGGTGTGCCCGAAGTTTGAAGAAGAGCGTGCGCGCGAGTTGATTCGCATGGGCAAAGACATTCGCACGTGGGAAGAACACGAGAGCCCGTACGAGCGCGTGGCCGAGATACTGAAAGATCGTGGCGTGCGCACCGGTACTGTCGGTATCGAAGAGCGCGTGCGGTTTTTCCTCTACGACGGCATTCGACAAGCCGCGCCCGCCGTGAAGTTTGTCAGTGCCACACCGATTACTGCCGGATGTCGCATGTTCAAGTCGCCCGCGGAGCTGGCGTTGATGCAGATCGCGAACGACCTTACGATCATTGCTTACAAAGCGACGCGCGATTCGATGACGGAAGGCATGACGCAAGGTGAGTTTGCAGGAAACTGCGCCGCGGCTTTTCGCGCGCTCGGAACGTCGGGCGGAATCTTTGTGAGTTTTGGAAAGTACACGGCGTTTCCACACGGCAGCAGCACACCGCAGCGTCTGAAGGAAGGCGATGTAGTGTTGATGGATGGTGGTTGCAGCATCGAAGGTTATCAATCAGACATCACGCGCACGTTTGTGTTTGGTAAGGCGACCGATCGACAGCGGCAGATCTGGGACCTCGAGCGGAAGTCGCAGGACGCCGGTTTTGCCGCAGCGAAGGTTGGAGCGCCGTGTGAAGCTGTCGACATCGCTGCACGCAAGGTGATTACGGATGCAGGCTTTGGTCCTGACTACAAAGTGCCGGGACTGCCGCATCGCACCGGACACGGCATCGGCCTCGACGGCCACGAGTGGACCAACTTCGTGCGCGGCAATAAGACGCCAATCCAGCCCGGCATGTGTTTTAGTGATGAGCCGACAGTCGTGATCTATGGCGAGTTCGGCATTCGCCTCGAAGACTGTCTCTACATCACGCCCGATGGGCCAAAGTTTTTCACGAAACAGAGCGCCTCAATCGACGAACCTTTTTAGCCACAAAAGGCACAAAAGTCGCAAAAATGAAATTCAGCTCTGCGAGCTGGCCCACACA
The DNA here is from genome assembly GCA_035251975.1 of Pyrinomonadaceae bacterium. Classification (GTDB taxonomy): domain Bacteria; phylum Acidobacteriota; class Blastocatellia; order Pyrinomonadales; family Pyrinomonadaceae; genus PSRF01. Next base: position 3,528 of record DATFDT010000076.1, read on the forward strand.
AATTACCAATGAGTTTAGTTCTGCGGTAAGCTGGCTTTCTCTTTTTGTGTTTTTGTGCCTTTTTGTGGCTAAAAATGGGTCGATGGATTCTAGCGGCGACGATTCTTGCCTCGAGCATGGCTTTTATCGATGGCACGGTCGTCAATGTGGCCCTTCCGTTCCTCCAAACTAATCTCAACGCAACCGCGATCGGAATACAGTGGGTTGTCGAAGCGTATTCGCTGTTTTTGTCTGCGCTTTTATTAGTCGGCGGCTCGCTTGGCGATCGTTACGGGCGTCGCCGGATATTTAATCTCGGCGTCGTGATCTTCGCCGTCGCATCTGCCCTCTGTGGCATGGCGGCGAACATCGAGCAACTGATCGCGGCGCGTGCGGTGCAGGGAATCGGTGGCGCGCTGCTTGTGCCGGGAAGTCTCGCCCTCATCAGTTCGTCTTTCAATGAAAAAGAACGTGGCAAAGCGATCGGAACGTGGTCCGGGTTTTCCGCGATGACTACTGCCATCGGCCCTGTGCTCGGCGGTTGGCTGGTCGAACATTGGTCGTGGCGCGCGGCGTTTTTTCTTAACCTGCCGTTGGCGGTTGCCGTGCTCGCCATCTCGCTCTGGAAGGTGCCGGAAAGTCATGAAAAGGAACATCACGGCCCGCTCGATTGGCCCGGCGCCGCGCTCGCGACGATCGGACTCGGCGGTGTTGTCTATGGTCTGATCGAGTCGCCGCGGCTCGGGTTTTCAAACCCGTTCGTGTTGTTATCACTGATCGGCGGTACGGTTTCGCTGGTTCTCTTCGTCTACAACGAAATGCACGCGAAGAACCCGATGGTGCCTTTACAACTGTTTCGCGACCGCGACTTTTCAGGCGCAAACATCCTGACGTTGCTCCTTTACGCAGCCTTAAGCGGCACGTTTTTCTTCTTCACACTCAACCTGATCCAGATTCAGCACTACTCGGCGACAGCCGCCGGTGCCTCATTGCTGCCGTTCGTCATTCTGATGTTTTCGTTGTCGCGCTGGTCCGGAGGCCTGATCGACCGCTTTGGCGCACGTCTTCCACTCACGATCGGTCCGATTATCGCGGCCTTGGGCTTCGCACTCTTCGCTGTTCCCGGTCTGAATGGAAACTACTGGACCAGTTTCTTCCCGGCGGTCGTTGTCCTCGGGCTGGGGATGGCGATTAGCGTGGCGCCTTTGACGACCACAGTGATGAGCGCTGTTGGTGAGGAACAGGCCGGGGTGGCGTCGGGAATTAATAACGCTGTGTCGCGGACGGCGGGTTTACTGGCGATCGCTGTTTTTGGGGTGATGATGTTGCACGGCTTCAGTCAAACCCTCGCGAGCCGGATAGGTGAGATTCCCATGAATGAGCAACTGAAGCATTCGATTTCCGATCAGCGCGTGAAGCTGGCGGCTTTGGAGGTCCCGCCAGGCACAGACTCCGCAACGCAGGAGAAGATCAAAGTTGCGATTGCGGAGTCGTTCGTGTCTGGCTTTCGTATGATTATGTTTGCGTCTGCGACGTTGGCCGTGGCCAGCGGCGCCAGTTCATGGTTTTGCATAAGAAAGTCACGTCGGGCTGGATCCAAGCAGCAGCGAGACTAACCAGACCAGCACGAACGCTCCCACTGCCACCGCGGCACTCAGCAAATAGACCAATGATGTTTCAATAAATTCAGAAGTCTTTTTTTGGTTGATCATGGGGAGATTCCTCTTCTTCTCTGTGCAACCTCTGCGTTCTCTGTGTCTCCGTGGTTATGTTGTCTAAGAAATAAAAACCACAAAGACACAGAGAACACAGAGGTTCCACAGAGAAGCACGTATTATTGCCCGCGCTCAGTGGTTGCATTACAATCACAGCGCCTCAAAGAACTTGTTCCCGATCTTAACGAGCGCCTAATTTAGGCGTGGGGTGCGGGACAAGTCCTCAGGTGGCACTCAATAATTCCTCAAAGATGTTTCTCAAGGCCGGTTTTTAGTGAGTCAGCAGGAGAGTCAAAGCTATGAATTTGGTCGTTTCCGCCTGAAAACGGCGGAGCGCGTCCTTCTGCGAGAAGGTGAACTGGTTCCGCTTACTCCGAAGGTCTTCGACATCCTCGTCACTCTCGTCGAGCACGGTGGCCAGGTCGTCGCGAAAGACGATCTGATGAAACGCGTGTGGCCTAACACGTTTGTCGAGGAAGGAAATCTGACTCAGAACATCTCGTTGCTGCGGAAAGCGCTCGGCGAAAGTCCCGGAGGCGTGCAGTTTATCGAGACTGTGCCGCGACGCGGCTACCGGTTTGTCGCGGACACAAGCCAGGCGTGGAGCGAAAAACCTGCGCCGGTGCAGGAACCGCTACCACCAGCCGTTTCAATTCCAGACACAAACGGGCAAGCTACCGCAACCAGAAGGACGCCGCTTTATTTCGTGGCCGCAGGTGTCGTCGTACTGTCGATCATCGCGGTGGTCTACTTCACGGGTCGCGGCAAGACCGGTGAGCCCGCGCCGATTCAGTCGATTGCCGTGTTGCCGTTTGTTCACGAGTCGTCTGATCCTGACGCCGAATACATCAACGACAAGATTGCAGAGAGTCTGATTAACAGTCTCTCGAAGTTGCCGCAGTTGCGCGTCGTGCCGCGGAGTGTTGTGGCGGGTTACAAGGGTAAGGAGATAGATCCGCGCAAGGTGGGCCAGGAGTTAAACGTGCGCGCCGTGGTTACGGGTCGCATGCGCCGAAATGGCGACATCATCAGTATTCAGGCCGACCTAATTGATCTTGAGAACGTGGCGCAACTCTGGGGACAGCATTACGATCACAAACTTGCAGACGTGCTGCTCGTTCAGGACGACATCTCGCGCGATATCTTCGAGAACCTGCGCCTGAAGTTGAACGTCGAGGAAAAGAAACAACTCGAGGCTTACCGGCTTTATCTCAAAGGTCGCAACGCCTGGAACAAGCGCACCGGCGACGATTTGCAACAGGCGATCGAGTTTTTCAACCAGGCGATCGCGATCGATCCGAATTACGGCGATGCGTATGCGGGCCTCGCTGACTGTTACAACATGCTCGTTGTTTACGGTCGACTGCAACCGAAAGAGGGATTTCCGAAAGCGAAAGAAGCAGCCACTCGCGCTCTCGAGATCGATGAGAACTCAGCGGAAGCGCACACGTCGATGGCGTTTATCAAGTTTCGCTGGGATTGGAATCGTGCGGCGACTGAGCGTGAGTTTCAGGAAGCAATCAAACTCAAGCCCACGTATGCTCCGGCGCACCAGTGGTACAGTTCGTATCTCGTGGCAGTTGAGCGTTTTGACGAAGCGATTGCCGAAGCAAAACGGACCGAGGAGCTTGAGCCGTTGTCGTTTGTGGCGAGCTCGCACCTTGGCTGGATCTATTACTTATCCGGACAGAATGATAAAGCGATCGTGCAGTGCAAGAAGATTCTCGAACTCGATCCGAGCTCGTTCCCGGCGCGTCGTTATCTTGGTCTTGCATATGAAGCGAAGGGGATGTATCCGGAGGCGATCGCCGAGTTTCAAACGGGCGTGAAGCTTTCGGGAAGTCCGCTAATGCTGGCGTTGCTCGGACATGCGTACGCTGTTTCGGGTAAGACTGCCGATGCGACGCAAGTGCTCAACGATCTACAGCAGTTGCAGGGCCAGCGTTACGTCTCACCGTACACAGTTGCCGCAATTCATGCGGGACTCGGCGATCAGGAGCAGGCATTCAAGTGGCTTGAGACTGCGGTCGAGGAGCGCGACATCTGGTTGATGAACCTGAAAGTCGATCCAGTATTCGCAAAGCTCCGCTCTCATCGCCAATTCACTGACATCCTCGCACGCATCCGCCTCAGGCCTTAGTTTTTTTCCCGCAAAGATCTTAAAGACGCAAGGCGCGCCCGGTGGTGCGCTAATTTGAAATCTTGATCTTCGCTCGGTCATGCGTTAAAAATATGCCACGCTTTTTTGCAGTACTCTCCCAAATCCTACTGCGTTGAGCCGAAACATCCTTTCAATATTGCCCAGTTAACCTCACGAGGCGGAAGCATCTTCAAAAACGGAGGAGAGCATGGCGGAAAGAGTTAAACGTGTAATTGAATTGATGGAAGGTGATCCGAGCCGCAGTTTCACACTCGGAAAGATGGCCGAATCAGTCAATCTATCAGCGCCGTATTTTTGTTATCTATTCAAAACAGTTACCGGAGTTCCACCCGCAAAATATTTGAAATCACTCAGAATGCAACAAGCAGCAGTTCTACTCACCACCACATTCCTCAGCGTCAAAGAGATCGTAAGACGCGTTGGTCTAACTGACGAGAGTCACTTCGTTCGTGATTTCAAACGTCTTTACAGCATGACCCCAAGCGAATATCGCAATAGCGCATTGCTATCTTCTGACCCTGCCAACGTCGAGCGACCAAATCCGCCAACGAATCGAAAAATCGTTCAATGAATACCCTTGCTTCTCTCGTGATACTCATCTAGTGTGTCGCGCGTAGAAGATGGACCGCAAATCTATTGACGTGGAGGCCTATGATTTCGAGTCGCAGTGTGTCTGAATTGCCTGGAATTGACGAGGTAAAACGAATCTCACAATCAATCGCCACTTTGGACGCGATCATGAAAGACGAGTGGGAGTATCGTTATTTCTCTTTCGATGCTAACTGGGGTGATGGAGAAATGTTGGCCACCATGCGCGATGGAAGTGGTGACTCTTACTTCATTCTGTTCAATTCGTTCGGGGCGATCATCAAGGGGTATGGTCATGAAAGTGAGATGGCTGCATACACGGTCGATTCAGGCAAGGTCTGGTCCGGTGTTATTGACGAGGTGCCGCCGGAATTCGAAGCGGTTTTGACCGACCCGGCTTTTGTTGCCGAGGAGACTTCGTTTTGCATCTGGCGGAAGTACTCGGATTCCCGCTGGCAAACGGGAAAGATCGATTTCCCGCAAGCAGAAGATCCGGACGGCTCTGAAGATCTGCTGTTCATGCTTGATGGAAATCCCAACACGTATCAACAGTGGGCCAATGAGTATTACGAGAAGGACATTCCGTTGGACGCAGTCAAGGCAGTTTACGAACATAAGCCACTAACGCAGCAACTGGTTTCACGTCTTAATTCGAAGCGTCGTTTCGAGGATCTGGAATCAGATCTTGACGAGATCCACTATCCGTAAAACACCTGTAAGAAATAACAGGAGACACTTTGTGATATTCGTGCTTCTTTGTAGCGACATTACGCGTTAGCTATTGAATGGCCATCGAATTGCTCGTAGACTTTCGAGGCTAACGAAAGCAGGTGGAGGGAATGAGACTTAAATTCGGTTTAGCGTTGTTGTTATTGCTGGTCTTTTCAGTGGCGGCTTATGCGCAGGACACTCAGGAAAGTGCGGCGGAATCTGTCGATAGACTGAAGATGCAGTTGCTGGAAGTGCAGGGTCAGGAAGAGTCTTTGCGCGCACGGCTTCAGGACTTGAATGAGGCTCTCAAACCCGAAAACATCGAACGCTCACTGGCCGGAATCGGTTCAACCCGACCCGAGGAGTTACGCGAATCGCGGCGACGCCAGTTGACCATCGAGAGAGATGGTGTGCAAGCGCAGCTCAACACGCTTGAGACCGGCAAGCAGCGTTTGGAAACCGCGCTGCGCAACGCCGAAGTACTTGCGTATCAACAGAGTGCGCGACCGACTCAAATGCTTTCCGCTTCTTCGCCGAGACGATATCAACTGCTGATGCTTGGTGGCGGCGGCCTCGCTGCCCTCGCACTCGGCGGCGGCGCGCTACTTTATCGGCGAAAGATAAAGCGCTAATCTGTGGCCCATGCCACGACCTCCACTCTCGATCACGATCATCAGTTGGCTCTTCATTATATTCGGCAGCATCGCGCTACTGAGCGGAGTCGTGCGTAGCGGGGAGTTGGTAAGCCACTGGTACGTTCATCTCTCTCGTCTCCTGCAGATCGTCGCGGGTGTCTTCATGCTCTACGGCCGCAACTGGGCCCGCTGGCTCCTCGTCGCCTGGATCGCCTTCCACATCATCATCAGCGCCCTTCATTCCGTGCTCTTCCTCTTGATGCACGTCGCAATCTTTTCGGTTATCCTCTTCTTCGTT
>DATFDT010000077.1:0-9246 GCA_035251975.1 Pyrinomonadaceae bacterium
GCGAAAGTCGATCAGGAAATAGTCGCACGCATCTTTTTGAAAGTTCGTGAGCTTTATCAAAAGGAAGGCGGCAAGTTCCCCGATCCGATCATTAATCTGAGTTGGGCCTATACAACTCCGCAGAACCCGTCGCTTGCGGAAGTGGCCAAAGAGATCAGCGGCAAAGCGCTGGCGGATATCACTCTGGATGGCCAGCCGGGCGTCACTATCAAAGCGGGACAGCAGGTTCCGGGATTCGCTTGGCTGAAAGATGATGGCACGACAGCTTGTGGTAACTGGTTGTACTCAGGTTCCTGGACTGAAGCCGGCGCGCAAATGCAACGACGTGGCACCGAGGATCCATCGGGTCTGGGTATCTATCCGAACTGGGGGTTTTCGTGGCCCGCCAACCGGCGCGTCATGTACAACCGCGCCTCGTGCGATCTCTCGGGAAATCCATGGGATCCGGAGCGCCGGCAGGTTTGGTGGAACGAGGCGCAACAGAAATGGGTCGGCAACGACGTTCCCGATTTCAAAGTCGATTCGAAACCCTCGGACCACATGGGCCCGTTCATCATGAATCCCGAAGGTGTGGCCCGCATCTTTGGACCACTGGCTGCATTTGCCGATGGACCATTTCCGGAACACTACGAACCAATGGAGAGTCCGGTCGCAAATCCACTGCATCCACAACAGTCGAATAATCCGGTCGCGAGAAAATTCACTTCCGACATGGACAAATTCGGCACACCGGACCAGGGGTTCAATGTCGTTTGTACTACGTATCGACTTACCGAGCATTATCACTATTGGACCAAGAACAATCCGATGAACGTGCAACTGGTTCCTGAACCGTTCGTCGAGATACCTGCTGAACTGGCCAATGAGATGGGAATCAATGGTGGTGAAAAGTTGAGAATCAGCAGCGCTCGCGGGCACTACATCGGTAAAGCGATGGTCACGAGGCGTATCAAGCCGATGATGATCGATGGCAAAAAAACCTATCAGATCGGCATACCGATTCACTGGGGTTATCGCGGTATTGCCGAAGACGAAGGCAAGACAGGGCTGACGACCGCGAATCAGCTTTCGCCGGCCGCAATCGATCCGAACGCGTACACGCCGGAGTTCAAAGGCTTCCTCGTGAAGATTGAAAAGGCTTAAGAAGATGGCTAACCCACGCACTTTTCAGATTCAGGAAATCTCGGCACATCCTGGTCCTGTGCCGGGGCGGGGAACGCGTCGTGAAGACCAGGTGTGCAAGTACATCGACGTCACGACGTGCATCGGCTGCAAGGCGTGTGAAGTCGCCTGCGTTGAGTGGAACGATCATCCGTTTCGCGAGACGACCTTCAACGACACTTACCAGACGATGCCCACGACTGAGTGGAACTACTACAACCTGATCAAGTTTGCGGAAGACGAGCGCGACGGCAATTTGATGTGGCTGTTGCGGAAAGATCAGTGCATGCACTGCGAAGATCCCGGCTGTTTGCGTGCCTGTCCCGCTGATGGGGCAATCATCAAGTACGAAAACGGCATCGTTGATTTTCAACAAGAGAACTGCATCGGCTGTGGTTACTGCATCTCAGGTTGTCCGTTCGACATTCCCAAGTTTCATCCGAACACGAAGAAAGTTTACAAATGCACGCTGTGTTCGGATCGGGTCGGGCAAGGTCTCGAGCCCGCGTGTGTTAAGGCGTGTCCGACCGGCTGCCTGAAGTTTGGAACGAAGTCTGACATGGTCCAGATCGCAGGACTGCGGGCGAAGCAATTGCGTGAAGTCTCCGGATTTGCGGATGCCGGCGTTTACGATCCGCAATCGATCGGAGGCACGCACGTGGTCTACGTGCTGCACGATATCAAGCAACCTGAGCGCTACGGACTTCCTGCAACTCCGGTTATCCCGCCGAGCTACACATATTGGAAATGGCTCGCAAAACCGATCGGTTTGTGGATGGGAATATTAGGAGTCGTGGCTATCTTCTTTCACCGTGTTTCATTTGGGCCAAGATTGCCACAACCCGAAGTGCCACCGCCGTTGCCAAGGCAGCCGGATACGGTTGAAGCAAAGCGCAAGGAGACGCCATGAGCACTGTAGAGCGATTTGATGAGCGTGCGCGACGCGAGGCTGATCGTGTCGGCGAAACGATCGTGCATCGTGGCGAGTTGTTGCGGCACCCGGTTTACACGCGCGTGTTGCACTGGTCCGTCGCGATTTTCTTTGTGCTTTCCTTGCTTTCCGGTTTCGCGATCTATTCTCCGTGGTTATACCGTTGGCTGACGCCGCTGTTTGGTGGGGGACCCTGGACGCGAGCGCTTCACCCCTGGTTTGGCCTGCTCTTCACTCTGTTTTTCTTTTTCCAATTTCTTAATTGGTTCGCACCCATGGCATGGACCCAGGCGGATCGCCGTTGGCTCAAAAACATCAAAGAGTATTCAACTCACCAGCACCGGGTTGAGCCTGAAGATGTCGGGTTCTTCAATGGCGGTCAAAAGATCTATTTCTGGGCAATCGTAGTCAGTGCGGTTTTCTTTCTCATAACCGGCTTGCTGATGTGGTTCGACCATGTCGTGCCACGTTGGGTCGTGGCGGTGAGCTACGTGGTTCACGATATAGCAGCCCTCGTGATGTTGGCGGGATTCATCATTCACATCTATGAAGGGACATCACACCAACCAGGAACGCTTCATTCGATGATCGATGGCACAGTGACGGATCGGTGGGCGTGGACACATCACCCGGGTTGGTATCGCGCCGTGACTGGGCGCGATGCGCGTGAGGACTACGAACGCGCGAAGGAAGAACAGAACCGAGCGCGGTAGCGCCGGGTCAAACTCAAAACAGAGCGCGATTAATCAACGTGACCCGGCGCTACCGCGTTCGGTTCTGTGATCTTTGTCAATCAAGAAAGGATCTGATCATGCGTCTAACCCTAATTGTGGTTGTTATCCTTGGAAGTGCGCTGGCTGTCTTTTCGCAAAGCGCTGATACGAGTGATCCTTTAGTGCGAATGCTGCAAGCGAAAGGTATTCTGACGGAAACCGAAGCACGCGCAATCACGACCAACGCCTCGCCTGCGGAACAAAGAGATCGACTCGCGACGCTGTTGCGAGACAAAGGCGTGATCTCGGCAACTGAATTCGAATCGATACGCGCTCCCGCCGCTTCAACCGAGATAAAAACGATCACGGCCGAGTATAAAACCACGCCGCCACCGCCAGTCGAACCCAAACCACAACCGACACCTGCCGTGATCGCTGCAATAGCGCCAGTCCGCTTGCAAGGCATCGACGTACCGAAACGAGAAGGACTGATTCCAGATATCAAACTGGGCACCGGCGCGCGACTCAAGTTCTACGGCATCTTCAAAACGAGCGTCGTTCACGACTCATCATCACCGCAGGGAAACGATTTTCCGTTGCCGCTCCTCGCGCAGGATACAGGTCCGAACAACTCGCCGGAGTTTCACGTGCGCGCCCGCGGGCTGCGACTGGGCGCAAACTTCGAATGGTTGGATCCGGCGCCGAAGACGAGCATCACCGGAAAAATCGAATTTGATTTCGAAGGTGATTTTCCGCGCGCCAACAATCGCAACATCACCTCGATTCGATCGAGCCAGCCGTCGTTACGTTTAGCCTGGGTCAGAATCGATCGACGCTTTAATGATAAAGACAGCGCCTTCGTTCTGTTTGGGCAGGACTGGTCTCCGTTCGTCTCATCGACGTTGCCCAACACAGTCGAGAACACAAACTTCGGCGGTGTTGGATACGGCGCTGCTTACACGCGCATCCCGCAGGCCAAGTTTGGTTTCCTTCATAAATTCGGTGGCTCGCGCAATTTTCAGTTTGAGCCCGAGATCGCGATCGTTCTGCCGGCTTTCGGAAATTTGCCGAGCGATGTTGCCAATCAGCTAGCGTTCGGTGAACGACAGGGAGTTGATTCACAGCAGCCAAGCATTCAGGGTCGTGCCGTACTTCAATGGCAACTTGATAAGGCAGCTAGTGTCGCTCCAGCGCAGTTAATCTTCAGCTTCGAACATCAGCAGCGCACGGCGATCGTTACCGCTGCAAACGTGCCGGTTGCATTCAGGCCGGCGTTTCCGAATGGCGTCGAAGTCGATAGTGATAGCGACGGCTACTCGGCCGAGTTTCAACTGCCGACGCATTTCATCACAGTGGTTGGGAAGTATTACGGCGGCTCCGATCTGCGTTTCTTCCTCGCCGGACAATTACTCTCCAACTTTAACGACACTGCTGGACTGACCAGCATCGCCACCGCACCTTCGATCGATGGCGCGTCGACGGTCGCCTTCGGACTGAATAACGGTATTGCCGTGGTGGCGCCACAGCGACCCGTACGCGCGCAGGGCGGCTTTATTCAACTCGGCTTTCCGTTGTCGCGAATGTTCGATGCGGATCCAAAGGGACGCAACGCCGGTTGGACCGCGTTTCTCTACTACGGCTTCGATCAAGCGAAGGCGCGTGATGCGCGACGGTTTGGCGTGCGCGGCGGCCGCAGTGATCTCTTCTCCGGCAATATCCAATACAAGTGGAATCAATGGATAACGTTTGCTTACGAGGAGGGTTACTACCGCACACGCGCGGATGCTCGCACGGGTCTGTTGCCGCTGTTCCGCGGCATCCCGAGCTACACCACGCACAACATCCGTTCGGAGTTTGCGGCAATCTTTACTTTCTAGATTGGTTTCTCTGTGCAACCACTGTGTTCTCTGTGTCTCTGTGGTTAACTAATCCACTCACCACAGAGACACAGAGGACGCAGAGGTTGCGCAGAGAAGAGGGTTTTAAGATGGACTACGAAGAAGTTGCTATCAAAGATGCTGACGTTCCCATTGCTTCGACTCGCATTTTTCAACACCTCGTGAAAACGTACGCGAGCGAGGTAAACAAACTCAATTCCGTCTTGCGCGTATTCACCGCCGACGATCTTTCTTTCAAACCACATCCGCGGTCCAGTAGCGTTGGCGAGATCATCCAACACGAGTTGTTGTCTGAACGGCGGTTCTTTGGCGAATTTCTCGGCTTGCCGGAAGTGCCGGCGGACGAAGTGCTGCCACAGGACCGCACTCCTCATGGAATGACAGTACGAATGGTCGAGCTCTCTCGTGCACGTTTGCCCTTCCTGGCAAAGCAGACTGAAGACTGGTGGCTTACAGTTGTTCCCTTCTTCGACGTGCAGCGCGAGAGAATCTGGATCTTCTGGCGGCGCGTCCTGCACACCGCGCATCATCGCGCCCAACTCGGAGTGTATTTGCGAATGCTGGATAAGTCGGTGCCGTCAATCTATGGTCCAACCGCCGATGTGCGTTGGGAAGGGGCCGATCCGACTAGTAGTGTAGCTGCGGCGAGCAGGAAATAGATCATCCTCCTCGTTTGAAGAACTGGACTGCCCGCTCGTGTTTTTCCGCCGCTGCACGAGTGTCGAATGTACCGAGATTTTTACGCTTGCCTGTTTTCGCGTCCACCTTACGCGAGTAGAGTCGATACTTACCCGATTTCAATTTTCTAATCATTGCTTGGTCCTTTATTTGAGCCGTCGTACGCGATTAACGCATACACTCATGTTTCCTTCCGCTGCATCAAGGGTGATTCAAACGCCTTTTTAATTGCTGCATTCTTCCCCTTCGCAATCAGGATGCCTACGGATTCCTTAGAACTAAAGTTGGGAATAGTAATTGTCATATTTACGCCTGAGCTCCTCATCGAGCCGAAATCAAACGACGCAACTGAGTGTTGGAGGCAAGTGGTTTTGTTGTGGCCAAACTAGCCTACAAGTGGAGAGTAATGATCACGATTGTCTTCGGCATCTCGATGATCGTGCTCGATTCCACAGTCGTCAATGTCGCATTCCCGACATTACGCCGTGAGTTTGATGTCGGTCTCGACGAAGCGCAGTGGATCATCAGCATCTATGTGCTCGCTTTAGGTATTGCAACGCCGCTCGCAGGTATTCTCGCCGATCGTTTCAAACTCAAGCGCGTTTACGTTGCCGGACTAGGCATCTTCATTCTCGGATCGTTGATATCGGGTCTCGCTCCTAATTTTGGATTGATCGTCGGTGCGCGTGCGCTGCAGGGAATTGGCGGAGGTATCGCTCTGCCCTTGAGTACCGTTATGCTCTTCACGACATTTGAAGACCACGAGCAGGGACGCGCCTTCGGCATTTATGGCGTGGTCATGGTAGCCGCTCCCGCGCTCGGCCCGATACTCGGCGGACTGCTCGCGGACAGTAACCTCTGGCGCTGGATTTTTTTTATTAATATTCCGATTGGTTTGATCGGTATTCGTCTCGCCGTCAAAACTCTTCGAGCGACAAAACAGAAATGCTCGATCAACTTCAATCCGATTAGTCTGATTACGATCATTGTCGGCTATGGCTGTGTCCTTTACGCCGCATCGATCGTTAATCATTACGGTTGGATTTCTGTGCCGGTACTCAGTTTTTTCGCTGTGGCTGCCGTGGCTCTCTCGGTCTTCGCTGTCTATGATTTGAAGTACGCCCGCGATCCGCTGCTGGAGCTAAGACTCTTTAAGGATCCTACTTTCCTCAAAGCGAATCTCGTCGGTTACGTCGCCGTCATTGCACTCTTTGGCGCAGAGTTTTTGATGCCCGTTTATCTCCAATCACTTCGCGGGCGAACGGCAATGCAAACGGGAGTCATCTTGTTGCCGATTGCTGCTACCACCGGTCTGATTAACCTGATCGTTGGTGGTATTTACGACAAAATCGGTCCGCGCTTGTTAGTTATAAGCGGCGCAGCGATCCTGCTTATCAATACCTGGCAGTTTGCTAACCTTTCGAGTTCGACTTCGATAAGTCAGATTATTCTTTTACTGGTGTTGCGCGGTCTTGCGATTAGTCTGGTAATGCAGCCGACATACACGACTGCACTTGGTGTTGTGCCAAAGGAGAACGTCCCGCGTGGTTCATCGCTTGTTAACTCGACGCGATTCGTCGTACAGGCGCTCGGTGTGGCGGTGCTGGCGACGATTTTGGGAAGCACCCTTTCGCCGGAAGTAAAGCAGCTCCAACAGAATCAGCAAGCTGTCGGACTCTGCGAGCAGCAACAGACGAATCTTCAACTGAGTCGAGCCTGCGAAGAAAACCTTTCGGGCCTTGCACGCGCTTATAAGTTCACATTCTATGCGGCATTTGTTGCCCTCGTGTTGGGCGCTTTGTTACCCGGCTATCCTTTTGAGTGGGCCGGTCGAGGAGCAATCAAAGCCTGGGTCACAGCCTCTCGAGCTTACCTGGCCCGGCGTTTCGACTCAGTTGCTCGTAAATGAGGCCGCCGCCGCGCTTGAACGATCTTCTCTGCGTAACCTCTGCGTCCTCTGCGTCTCTGCGGTTTACATGTTTCTTTACCGCAGAGACGCAGAGGACGCAGAGACTACGCAGAGAGATAAATCCACTTCGCGGAGAAGGCGTTCAAACTTTTTCCGTTTGCTTCTTCCATCGTAGTAACGAAGTCGCTCGTTACTACCGACTTGCCAAAGTATCTGCGAGTGAAAAGCCGCAAACCGTTCCAGAACGCGCGCTCGCCCATCTCCTCGCGCAACAAGTGCATGACGTATGCGCCCTTGTCGTAAACGAGTGTGCGATCTTCGCGCGTTGGACTGTTCCAATCGGGAAACACGAGCGACTTGTCTTTACCAACCGCACGCACTTTCTCGTAGTTCGCACGATACGTCCTGATCTTGCGCATATAAGCTTCGCGCCCGAAGCGATGTTCGATATACGCCGCAGCCATGAACGTCGCGATGCCTTCGTTGAGCCAGAAGTGATTCCAGTCGCGGCAGGTCACCATGTTTCCCCACCACTGATGCGCAAACTCGTGCGCCGCAAGCCAGAGGTCCTGCTCGTCATCCAGCAACTGCTTGCCATACGACTCTTTCAACGCTGTGAAGCTGCTCATCTCCTGTTCGACACCACCGGCTGCCAGCACCTGTGTGTACGTTCGATCGGCATATTTCACACCCGCGCGATCCTCGAAGAAGTCGAGCATGTCAGGCGTTTCGCGAAAAATGCGGCGCACTTCAATCGCGGTGTAATTGGTTGCGAGATACTGAAGCTCAACGTTTCTTCGTTTCTCTTTCGCGACGCTAAATGGTCCAGCGGCAAAACCGAAGATGTAGGTTGGAATCGCTGTGTTCTGTCGCCACTCGGAAACAAGTTTGTTGTTTGGCAGCTCGCGTTGTGAGGTTAAGTTGCCGTTGGCGACTGGTGTCAAATTCGCCGGCAGGATCAGTTTGAATGTTAGTGTCGCTTTATCGGCCGGATCGTCTACACAAACCATCCACTCGCTCGTGGAGAAAATCGTGTAGACCTGTTGTCGATCCGGAAAGAATCGAATGCCGCTTTTTGGTGTGCCGTGAAAGTCGATCTCGATCTCTCGCACGCGCTTTCCAGCCGGTAACGACACGCGCAACCGTCGATTCGCAACTGAGAATTGCAACGGTTTAGCAGCTTCACGAACTGCATCGATCATAAGCTCGCCGCAATCGAACTCCACCGTCGTCGACGTTGTTGAAACGCGGATCGAAACAGATCCTCTGACCGACTTCGCGACGATATCGGGTTCGAGCGTTACGGAGTAGTGCAGCACATCCGATCCGTAGCCTGCTACCTCCGCAAACAAGATCAGTACGAGACATACAAGCGCGTTTTTTGTCATACTCAGCATTCTATGACAGTTCTCGAAACCGAACGATTATCATTGCGCAAATTAACCGTTGACGATGCCGAGTTTATCCTGGCGTTGCTCAACGAACCGTCGTTTCTTCGCTACATCGGAGACAAGAAAGTTAGAAATCTCGACGATGCTCGCCAATATATTCTGAATGGTCCGGTTGCGAGTTACGAGCGACACGGTTTTGGGCTTAATTGTGTTGAGTTGCGAGAGTCGCACACGCCGATCGGGATCTGCGGACTACTCAAACGAGAAGAGCTGCCCGATCCCGACATCGGTTTCGCACTGCTGCCCGACTTCTGGAATCAAGGCTTTGCTTTCGAAGCAGCCGAGGCGGTATTAAAGGACGGACGCAATCTCCAGCGCATCCTCGCGATCACGTCTCTGGATAACGAGGCATCGATCAAGCTTCTGCAACGGCTTGGATTCCGATTTGAGGGGGTTGTGCAACTGAAGCCAGACGGAGAGCAGCTAAAATTATTTGTATTTGAGCCGCGGATGAACGCGGATTAACGCAGATCTGCGTTTATCTGCGTTCATCCGCGGCTAAATA
>DATFDT010000078.1:0-6959 GCA_035251975.1 Pyrinomonadaceae bacterium
GTTCAACCGTTCAACCTTTAGGTTGCTGTCGCCAAAGCACAAGCTGAACCTTGAACTCTGAACTGGTATCCTCAGAACCATGCAATCCAAGTCTGCCGAGCTATTCGCGACTGCTCAAAACCTGATCCCCGGTGGGGTTAACTCGCCTGTACGTGCGTTCCGCGGCGTTGGCGGCACACCGCGATTTATCCGCTCGGCGCGCGGCGCCACGATCACTGATGTCGACGGCAACATTTTCATCGATTACGTCGGTTCGTGGGGTCCGATGATACTCGGTCACGCAGATGAAGAAGTCGTTGCTGCGGTGCAGGAAGTCGCAGCCGGAGGTACGAGCTTTGGTGCACCTACCGAGATCGAAGTCCAGCTTGCACAGGAAGTCATCGACGCAGTCCCATCAATCGAGATGGTGCGTATGGTGAGCAGTGGCACCGAAGCAACGATGTCCGCCATTCGCCTCGCACGCGGCGTGACCGGCCGCACGAAGCTCGTGAAGTTTGAAGGTTGCTATCACGGACACGCTGACAGTCTGCTCGTCAAAGCCGGATCAGGCGTCGCCACACTCGGATTGCCCGACAGTCCCGGCGTGCCCGCAGCCCTGGCGCAAAACACGCTCACGCTTCCCTTCAACAATGTTCCCGCGCTCGAAGAAGTCTTCGCCGAACACGCTGACATCGCCGCGGTGATTATCGAGCCGGTCGTCGGAAACATGGGCTGCGTGCCGCCGCGTGACGGCTATCTCGAAGCGGTGCGCAAGATCACGCGCGACCACGGCGCACTACTGATCTTCGATGAAGTGATGACTGGCTTCCGCCTCGCTCGCGGCGGTGCGCAGGAACGCTACGGCATCACGCCGGACATCACGACGCTCGGCAAGATCATCGGTGGAGGTTTACCTGTCGGCGCTTACGGCGGCAGTCGCGACATCATGAACAACATCGCGCCGGCGGGATCGATCTACCAGGCGGGAACGTTGTCGGGGAATCCGTTATCGATGACGGCGGGGCTCGTCACCCTGCGGCGTCTGCGTGATAAGTCTGTTTACGATCGACTCGAGGCGGCGAGCAAGAGATTGTGTGATGGATTGGCGGGCGTCCAAACCGTGATTAATCGCGTCGGCTCGATGTGGACCAGCTTCTTTACGAGTGAGCCGGTCGTAGATTGGGATAGTGCTAATAAATCCGACCGGCAGCGGTACGGAAAGTTTTTTCACGCGATGTTGGATGAAGGTGTTTATCTAGCGCCGTCACAATTCGAGGCTGGGTTTGTGAGTCTGGCTCATACGGATGAAGTGATTCAGCGAACTATTGAGGCGGCGAGAAAGGCGTTGACACGGATTAACGCGGATTGAGAACGGATTTAAACGGGGAGATCGATGCGGAACTGGGAGCCTTTGCCGAGTTCGCTATCAACGCTGATGCGGCCGCCGTGTAGTTCGACGATCTGCTTCACGATCGCGAGTCCCAGTCCTGTTCCACGCTTCTTTGTTGAGAAGAAGGGCTCAAAGATGCGGTCGCGCGTGGGCTTGTCCATACCTCTGCCGCTGTCGGCGATCGTGATGCGTGCGTAATGGCGCGGCGACTGGCCGTCACCATTCGGTTCCGGCGCGAGCAGTTCCGTCGAGATCAGCACTTCCGAGTTTTCCTGGCTCGCGTCGACAGCGTTCGCGATCACGTTCACGAATACTTGTCGCAACTGGTACGGATCCCACTGGCCCACGATCGAACGAGCCGAAAACTGCTTCTCAACCGTCGTATTCTTCTCGACGATTCGTTCGCTGACGAGATCGATGCTGCGCTCGAGCGATTCGTGCAGGTCGACAGCAGCGCGCTCGAGTTCCTTCTGACGCGAGAACTGCGTCACGTCGACTACAAGCTTGTTGAGGTGCTTGATGCCACGCTCGACGAGCTCGATCGTGTTCAGGGCCTCCGGATCCGAGACGCTATCGCGCAACATCGAGACGCCGAGTCGAATGCTGCCGAGCGGATTGCGAATCTCGTGCGCCACCTGAGTCGTCGCCTGGCCCACAGCAGCGAGTGATTCACCGCGACGCAGCGTGCGCTCAGCTTCGGCGGCCTCAGTGGCGTCGACGAGCGTGACGATCTGCCCGCGCTCATCGTTAATCGCGAGCGGAGATGAATAGACGTCGAACGCTTTGTCTTCCTCTTCAACCTGAGCTACCAGACGACCGTGGTATGTCGCCTTCGTGACGCGAATCGCGGTCACCGTCTCCAACATCTTCATGGCGTCTTCAGGACCCAGCTTTTCGAGCACAGACGCGCCGATGCTGGCGTTTGGAAAGATCTTGAGGAACGCTGCATTTGCGCTGCGAATACGATCGTCATTATCGATCGCTGCAACGGCACTAACCATTCCTTGCAGTAATTGCGTATTGAATGTACGTTCGCGACGCGTTTCAACCATGCTGCGACGCATTTCACTGAAGTGTCGCTGAACTTGCCAGATCGTTGCGAATGCTACGAGCGCGCCGAAAACAAGGGCAACAACTGTCCATTGATTTATTATTCGTCGTCCTTCCCTCTGATAGAAATCTACGTCTTCTATGACATTCTTCCGGTCGGCCAGTTGTGCGTTGTAGAGATTATTGAGTTCGATATCGATTGCTCTGAAGCTTTCATACCCTTCTAGTCCGTAACGGCGCGGGTCTTCAGTGATTTGCAGGTACGATTCAAGATCTTTATAGAGCTTGATCCAAGCCTCGGTTTCGGAGAGTGGCGGGTGATTCACCAAGACCATTGCGTTCTTTGCTTCTTCCCGTGCTTTAGCAAGTTTTAGTTCGAAGGGAGGTTTAAGGCGAGTTGATTCGTCGCGATGGCGCGCTCGGGCTTCATTGTCTAATTGAGCGAATTTAAGTCGCAAATCCAAAAGCAAATCGAGACGAGCGGAATAATCAAGCGCACGCTGGCGTGTAAACTCACCAACCGCCACCATCTTGTTCCCACTTTTCCATCCAAGCAGCACAATCAGGCCTAACAGCAGGAGAAATCCTACTATAAGCGGTGCAATAGCTGGCGCATATCCGCTCCGTCGCTCAGTGCTGCCGGACACTGAACCCGGATCAGGCATTCGTCGATACACAACTTCAGGATGTTTGTCTGGCGCGGGCTTCATAATCTCTAAGGCTTCGCATCCATCCAATTGTCACCTACGCCCACATCAGCGACAAGCGGAACATCGAGTGAAACTGCGGTTTCCATTTCGTGCTTTAGTATCTCAGTGACTTGCGCGACCTCTTTATCCGGCACTTCCACGAGCAACTCATCATGCACCTGCATCAGCATGCGCGACTCGAGTCGCTCACGTTTAAACTCCTCATCAACTTTCAGCATTGCGATCTTCACGATATCACTCGCCGTTCCCTGAATCGGCATGTTGATGGCTTCGCGTTCCGCCGCCTTTCGGATGTTTGCGTTGCGATCCGAGATTCCCTGCAGGGGTCGAATTCGTCCATAAATTGATCTCACATACCCATACTCACGCGCGCGGACCGGGATTTCTTCCATGTAACGTCGCACACCTTTATAGGTGTTGTAGTAGTCCTCGATGACTTTCTTTGCTTCCGCGCGAGAGATTCCCACGCGCTGCGACAAGCCCCACGGCTCGATCGCATATGCGATTGCGAAGTTTACGATCTTCGCAAAACGGCGCGCTTCTTTGAGCTCCTCGTCAGTCTTCGCGCCGAAGACGAGCCGGGCCGTGCGCGCGTGGATGTCCTCGCCTTTCTGAAACGCTTCGAGCATTACCGGATCCTGTGTGATGTGGGCCAACAGGCGTAATTCAAGCTGCGAGTAATCCGCAGAGATGATCTTGTGTCCCTTCTCTGCGACGAAAGCACGTCGAATACGTCGTCCCATCTCACTGCGAATCGGAATGTTCTGAAGATTGGGATCGCTCGATGACAGACGTCCCGTCGCGGCTACAGTTTGATTGAGCTGGCAATGAATACGCCCGTCCGTCGCGATCTGGTGCGGCAAGGCGTCAGTGTAAACACTTTTCAGCTTGTCGAGCTCGCGGTAGTCGATGATCAGACGCGGCAACTCAAACTGCTGCGCCAGTTCTTCAAGCACGGCTTTACTCGTCGAGATACGACCGGTTGAAGTTTTGCGGCCGGTCTCGATATGTAGATCCGAAAGCACTTCTCCGACCTGCTTCGGCGATCCGATATTGAATTCGCGCCCCGCCAGTTGATAGATCTGGACCGTGAGCTTGTGCAGCTCCTGACCGATGTAGTTTGAAAGATCCGCGAGGACTTTCGGATCGACCTTCAATCCGGCGCGTTCCATGCGATAGAGCAACGGCGCGAGTGGCAGCTCGACTTCCGTATAGATCGTTTCGAGACCCTTTTCGAGAATTCGGTTGTGAAGGACGTGCGCGGTTTGCGCAGTCAGATCCGCGGCAAGTACGGTCTGCCACGCCGTGTCGGGCCAGTTCGCCGCGGGCGTGCTGCTATGCTCGACGTTGAGCGCCTCGCGTGCGAGATCGTTAAGCTCGTATTTGCTGCGTGATGGATCGAGCAGGTAAGCAGCGAGATAGGTATCGTCTTTGACGCCTTCGAGCGTAATGCTGAAACGATCGAGCAAACCGACCGCGCGCTTTACATCGTGAATCGACTTCTCAATCAAACCATTCGACAGCACATCGCGCAGCGCGTTAACTGCTGTATCCATGCCACCGGAAAACTTTTCCAGATCGACATACGCTGCGACACCGGGGTTCGTCGAAAAGGCGATTCCCCGTGTCGCTTGCAATTCAGTGAAACACTCCTGCTCGCCTGTTCCGGCTGGCGTTGAATCAGCGATAGCAACTCCGACGTGTTCGGCGTCAAAAAGCGTGCGCACGAGTTCGTCGAGATCACTCTTCGTCTGGATAATCTTGTAGTTGCGTGCGGCTTCGGCTGAAGCCGGTCGCTGGACTGCAGCGTCAGCGTATTCCTTCGTCAGGTTTACAAATTCGAGCTCGTGGAAAAGCTCGTAAGCAGCAGCGCGATCAGGCGGTCGCGTCTTGATCTCTTCAAGCTTCCAGGGCACTTCGAGATCGCAGCGAATGCGCGCCAACTCGCGCGACTGTCGAATCAAATCCGCATTGTTGCGCAACGACTCGCGATACGTCTTGTGCTTTACTGACTCCCAACCCGCGAGCGCCGCTTCGATCGATCCAAACTGCTGAATGATCGACACGGCGCCTTTCGACCCAATGCCCGGCGCGCCGGGAATGTTGTCGATCGAATCACCCATCAGCCCCAGCAGATCGACGAGCTTGTCAGCAGTCACACCAAACTTGTTCTCGACCCACGCTTCGTCGCACCACTCGATCGGCGGCACGGGCACTTTGCGCTTCGCCACCTGCGAATTCTGACGCATGCAGATGATGTAAGGATCGTGAACAAGCTGGCACATGTCCTTGTCGTTCGACACGATCACTGCCTGCATCTTCATCTCCGCGACTTGCTGCGAGAGCGTGCCGATCACGTCGTCAGCTTCATAACCGGGATAATTGATCGTCGGGATATTGAGCACTTCGCAGAGCCTGAAGATGTACGGCATCTGTTTGGCGAGATCGTCGGGCATCGCGACGCGGTTCGCCTTGTAGTCGGCAAACGTCTCGTGTCTGAACGTCTTCTCGCGTGACTCGAAGATCGCGGCAATGTAGTCGGGTTTTTCTTCACGCAACAGCTTGAGCAGCATGTTTGTGAAGATGTAGGCAGCTTGCGTCACAAAGCCCTGCGACGTTGCGAGCGGCGCCGCGCGATTCTGCATCGGCGCGAAGTGCGCACGAAAGATGTGCGACATCGAGTCGATCAGAAAGACACGTTGAGGCCGCTCATTATTGGCTACAGACTCTCGGGCAGGCATGTGAGGTGATTATAGTTAATCCGTGTCATCCGTGGCTAATTCGGCCACGTGAACACGAACAGTCTCACCGAGGGTTTGCAGGTTATAACCACCCTCGAGACACGAAACGAGCCTTCCGTTGCAGCTACTCTTCGCCCACTGCTTCAGCGCGCGCGTCATACTGACAAAATCTTCGTCTGTGAGACGCAACTGGCCGAGCGGATCGCCGAGATGAGAATCAAAACCCGCCGAGATAATGATTAAATCCGGGCTGAAATTCGCAGACATCTCCTCCAGCGCGGCTTCAAACGCACGCTTGTGATCGGCAGCGGGTGTTGCGGCGCGTAAGGGAAGATTCAACGTGTATCCCAAACCGCGCCCAGTTCCTTTCTCGCCGCGAGAGCCGGTTCCCGGATACCACGGATACTGGTGCGACGAGAAAAAGTAAACCGTCGGATCGTCGTAAAAAATTCCCTGTGTGCCGTTGCCGTGATGCACGTCCCAATCGATGATCGCGACCTTATCGATCTCGGGATACTTCTGTTGCGCGTAACGCGCGGCGACGGCGACGTTGTTGAAAAGACAAAAGCCCATCGCACGTTCTTCAGTCGCGTGATGGCCTGGCGGACGCACGGGCACAAACGCGTTCTTCGCTTCACCTGACATGATCAGATCGATCGCCTGGCACGGAGCGCCGGCTGCGCGCTTCGCGGCGTCGAGCGAGCGCATCGAGACGATCGTGTCGCCGTCGAGATACCCGATGCCTTCGCTGACAACTTTCTCTACGAGTCTGTAAAGCTGTGGTGAGTGAGCGGCCTGGATATCGCCGCGCGGCGCTTCTCTCGCTTCGACTTCACGCAGCTTGGGCCAAAGACTAGTGTCTCCACGCAGCGCGTCCATCACGACGATGTACCGTGAAGGATTTTCAGGATGACCCGGACCGGTATCGTGTTCGCGAAAGACTGGGTGATGAACGATGGCTGTTGTCATGTAAGCAACAAGGTATCAAATAGAGTTTCTGTAGCAAAGATGGGAACGGCGGGGGCAAGCCCCTCTCCCTGACTTGTTCATACCTTAGGCGCTCAAGAAAAGAACAAGTCAGGAAGAGGG
>DATFDT010000079.1:0-4635 GCA_035251975.1 Pyrinomonadaceae bacterium
CCCTCTTCCTGACTTGTTCTGTATCTGCCGCTATAATCTCGTCCATGTTACGCAGCTTATTGCTTTTGACCCTTCTGCCGTTTTCAATCTTCGCGCAAACGCAGGACAAAGTGCGTGAGTATCGCCGCGCGAACGAGCAACAGATCTTAAAAGAGTTCACCACGCTGCTCGCGATTCCGAACGTCGCTTCTGACACGCAGAACATCCGCCGGAACGCCGCGCTCATTGTCGAGATGATGAAGCAACGTGGTCTGAACCCGCGTCTGCTCGAAGGCCCATCTCCAAGCACGCCGCCAGCCGTTTACGGCGAATGGAAAACTCCCGGCGCACAACGGACCATCCTCGTTTACGCGCACTACGACGGCCAACCAACCGATCCTAAACAATGGACCGAAACAGCGCCGTGGGAACCCGTCTTCCGCTCGGGACGCATATACGCGCGTTCTGCGTCCGACGACAAAGCCGGCGTGATGGCGATTCTCACCGCGTTTAGTGCGCTGAAAGATAAAGGCGTCACGCTGACTTCAAACATCAAGTTCTTTTTCGAAGGTGAGGAAGAAGCCGGCTCGCCACATCTCGGCGAGATCATCGACCGCAACAAAGAACTGCTCGCAGCCGATGCGTGGATCATCGGCGATGGACCAGTACACCAGTCAGGACGCAAGCAGGTTGTGTTTGGCGCGCGTGGCGATACGAATGTCGATGTCACTGTTTACGCTGCGAAGCGACCGTTGCATAGCGGTCACTATGGTAACTGGTCGCCCAACCCGGCCCACATGCTCGCGCGGTTACTCGCGTCGATGAAAGACGACGATGGTCGCGTGACGATCGAAGGCTGGTACGCCGATGCTGAGCCACTTGGTGAAGCGGAGCGCCGTGCGATCGCCGAAGCGCCGCAATACGATGAAGAGCTGAAGGGCCAGCTCGGCATCAAGCGCACGGAAGGTGGCGGCAAGTCGCTGCTCGAGTTGATCAACCTGCCGTCATTGAACATCAATGGTTTTGCGAGTGGTGACGTCGGTGCGCTCGCTCGTAATGTCATTCCCACGACAGCCACAGCCGTGCTCGATCTGCGACTCGTGAAGGGCAACGATCATCAGCGCCAGGTGCAGCGACTCGTGGACCACATCCGCAAGCAGGGTTATCAAGTTACCGAGCGCGAGCCGACTGACGCTGAAAGAGCGCAGTCTCCGTTGCTGGCGCGCGTCAATGTTCGACCCGGAGGCTACAACGCGGAACGCACGCGAATGGACACGGCCGTCTCGAAAGCCGTTATCGACGCCGTGCAATCAACATCGGCTGAGAAGATCGTATTGTTGCCCACCTCTGGCGGAAGCCTGCCACTCTCAATCATCACTGAGCGACTGAAGACGGTAACGATCTCAGTCCCGATCGCGAACTACGACAACAACCAGCACGCCGAGAATGAGAACATCCGGTTACAGAACTTTTGGGACGGGATTGAGATCTGGGCCGCGATAATGACCATGAAAAACTAGATCACAAAAACCACAAGCGGGGGCAAGCCCCTCTTCCTGACTTGTTCATTGCCTCGCTCGTGGAAGAACTAGAGAAAGTAAGAATGGAACAAGTCAGGAAGAGGGGCTTGCCCCCGCCTGTGCTTTTTGTGGCTAAATTTAGTAGCTACCAGGTGCAGTTGTAAGATTTCATCGTGGCCATTGTTGTTTCGCGTTGCGCTTTGCAGTGAGCGGCGAGGGTGGCGCGCATTTGAGGATCGTCAGCCATTTTCTTCCAATCAGTGCGCAACCTGGTTACCGAGGCCCTCACGTTCGCGCGAGCTGCCTCCTCGACCTTGCTGTTAACACACGTCTCGTAAGCAGCGATGAAGTTATCGCACTCAGCGATACCAACCTTCTCACCCGAACTAACGGTTGACGGCGCCGAGGCATTACGGTTTGTTGGTGCTCCACAGGCGAGTACGAGCAGACCAATCAGAACACATGCGATTAAGAGAAGAAATTTAGACATTTTTGGACCTCCTTTTGTGAAAAAGAGCGACGATAATATACACTTCTTTACAAATCTCTCTCCCACAACGCCCGAATCGTTAAGGAGATTACCCCCATGAGGAACAAAGCATTCCCAGCTCTGCTTTTGTCATTCTGTGTGCTTTTGCCGGCGTTGGCCCAGACCAAGTCTGCCGCTCCACAGCAACCTCAAAAACCAGCAGACGATCAGGAAGAAGTCGTCAAGATCACCACTAACCTCGTCCAGGTTGACGCAGTTGTTACGAAAGACGGAAAGCCGGTGACGGATCTCAGCGCAGACGATTTCGAGATCTACGAAGACGGTAAAAAACAGACGATTACGAGTTTTACTTACATCTCAAACGTTCCCGGCACGCCGGTCATCGCAACCAAAGAAAAACCCGGAAACGTTCCCATCGCGCCGCGCCCAATCAACCCCAACGACCCACATCGCACAATCGCATTTGTCGTAGACGATCTTGGGATTTCAGCGGAAAGCATGCCTCAGGTGCGGAGACAGTTGCGCAAGTTTGTCAACGAACAACTACAACCGAACGACCTCGTCGCCATCATTCGCACCGGCGGAGAAATGGGCGCGCTCCAGCAATTCACGAATGACAAGCGACTGCTAAGTCGCGCGGCGGACCAATTGCGCTGGAACATGTGTAATCGCGTCGGCATTACGGTGTTCCCTTCGCTTGATCCGTACTCCCCCCAGTCCTTATGCGGGCGCTACTCAATGCTCGCAACGCTGAAAGCTCTCCGGTTCATCGTCGACTCGATGAACTATCTCCCCGGTCGCAAATCAATAGTGTTCATGTCTGACAGCCTGCCGGTAGAGGACCAGGACGACCTCCTTTTCCCTCGCGGTATGGGCCAGGGCGGAGGTTCAACTGGTGCTGTGCAGTCCATGGCGCCGATGGCAGCACCTGGCGGTGTAGAACCTTCGGACTCTGCCTTTAACGACCCAAGAAGCTATTCCGCCGCACTGCAAAAAGTTGCCGAGAAAGCGATTCGTTCGTCAGTTGTGATTTATTCGGTCGATACCTCAGGCTTGCAAACGATTGGTATCAGTGCTGCAGAAAGCTGGTATGGCAATGGACCACAATACGCGAAATTACTCAACGATCGCTCAAGGCTGCTTTGGAAACGTCGCGAAGGAAGTGATCTAATTGCCAGGCATACTGGCGGCTTTCAGGTTAGGAATTCAAACGACTTCGACTTCCATCGCATCGTGCAGGACCAGAGTGGTTATTACCTGCTTGGTTATCGGCCGACAGAAGAAACCTTCAATCGCAAGTTTCATCACATCAAGGCCAAGGTAAAGCGATCGGGAATGAGCTTGAGAACGCGGCTCGGTTTTTATGGCGTCAGTGACGAAGAAGCCAGCAAGACGCGGCTAACAACGCGCGACATAACGAACCTCGCGCTGACCTCACCCTTCGCCGCTCAGGATGTTGAAATCAGCCTGTCGTCGTTTTTCTTCAACGACAAGACTTACGGATCGCTGGTTAGATCTTTCGTGTATATCGCTGCCAGCGATCTGGAATTCACTACGGTTGAGGGGCGGCACCAGGCGTCGGTCGAGCTGCATGGAGTCGTCTTCGGCGATAACGGCGCGATTATCGAGCAACTCAGGCGTGGATTAACGATCAGTTTGCCCGAAAACGAATACACGGCTGCAGTGAAGAACGGTCTGGGATTCAATGTCGACATTCCGGTGAAGCGTACTGGCGCTTTCCAGGTGCGCGTTGCGATCAGAGACCGGAAGACGTCGAAAATCGGATCTGCCGGCGAGTTCATCACAGTGCCTGATTTGAGGAACAAGAGACTGGCGGTGTCAGGAATTGTTTTAGGCGGTGGTTCTCGTGGACGTTCCGAGCAGGAGGCGCTGGGGAACATCGTCGCCAGGCGGTTTGATCCGAACACGGAGCTCGATTTTGTTTACGTTATTTACAACGCCTTGCAGTTTGCCAAGCCGGTCATGGAAACGAAACTGTTCCGCGACGGCAAGGTTGTCTACTCAGCTCCGGAAGTGCCGGTTCAAACAACCGGCCAGCAGGATCCGGAACGAGTGCTTGTGAGTGGCAAAGTACCGTTGAGCAGCGACCTCGAGCCCGGATTTTATTACTTGCAAGTTGTAATCACAGATAAAGATGCAAAGGACAAGGCACTGCCGGTTATGCAATGGATTGACTTCGAGGTAGTCAAATAAGGGAACTAACGGGGGAGGAAAATGAGAGGAACGATCAGTTTGTTGATGTTGATATTTCTGTGTTCAGTGACGGCTTGTGCACAGGACATGAGCGGGAACCACAATCATAGCGCGGCTGCGTCGCCGGCGTCGTCCGATAACATGGTGTCGCAGGAGTGGGCCAGGCAGCGTGTTGAGAAATCGCCACGCCATCGCGAGTGGGTGAAAGTGAAGAATGGAACGCGCGAGGTGAATAGTTTTGTGGTCTATCCCGAGAACAAAAACAAAGCGACGGCCGTGATTGTGATCCACGAGATCTTTGGCATGAGCGACTGGGTGCAGAGTTTGACCGATCAACTTGCGGAAGCGGGTTACGTTGCGATCGCGCCGGATCTGCTTTCGGGAATGGGTCCGAATGGCGGTGGCACGAGCTCGCTGAGTGGAAATGCAGTG
>DATFDT010000080.1:0-3935 GCA_035251975.1 Pyrinomonadaceae bacterium
CCCTCTTCCTGACTTGTTCGCTTTTTACAACTCAGGTGAACCAGAAGAAATTTGAGGAGTGAACAAAGAACAAGTCAGGAAGAGGGGCTTGCCCCCGCTGACTAGGCTGGCGAGTCGAGCATTCCTTCTGAATCGAGATCGAGGGATTCTTCGGCTTCCAGTTTTACGCGGGCGCGTTCGAGGAATGTTTTGATCATTTCCCGGACGCGTTTTTGCATCTCGGCACTGATGCGACCCTCGCCGACGAGAATCGCGAGACGGTGGAGTTCTCTCGCATGTTGGCGACGCAGCTCGACGTGCTGGACGATCTTGATCAGGACTTTGTGCCCACGCTCCTCAAATACAGCGGCGTAGCGCAGGTAGTTTTTCATTTCGGAGCGAGCCGGTGACCACTCGAGACGTTCCGGAGAATCTTCGGTTTTTTCCACCGCAAAGGCCGCATGGACCGCGCCAATCACCGGAACTTCCGCACGGACCATCCAGCGCATGATGCCCCCAGCTTCCTTGCGAATGCCTTCGATGCCGGGCATTAGATCCGCAAAATTACGGAGCTCGCCAAAGAATTCACGGGCGCGTTCCACCGTGGTCCGTAGTTCCATTTGATCTGCGTAAGAGGCCTTGATGCGAAACATTTACTCTCCGTTAACCGTTTCTCCGAGACGTTGATGCGCGCGAGCGGCGATTTGGTTTCCCAACAATCCCCTGAGGGCGCAGTTGCTAAGTTACACGAGGACTGTTTGGTAGTAAATATATATTATGAGTGTTAACAACAAATGTCTGAGGTGCGACAAACCCGGGCTCAAGACGTGGGACGAGCTGAGCGACGAGGAGCGCGAGGTGGTCAAGCGGCTGCCCTCTGACTACACGATCGAGGAGCGGAAGCGCTCACATCGCTGGTGCACGCGCTGCTGGAACGAAGTCGTTGGACAGGATTTCCAAGATTTTTCATGATTGACATGTAAATCCTGTTTCATCTGGTAAATCTTGTCTAATCTGTGATCCGATTGTAGGCGCTCCGAATGGCTCTCATCTGCTCAGTCAACTCTTCCTGCATTTCGGCGACTGATTCGAATCCTGCGCGCAAAGCCACGTCCTTCGCTGTCGGGTGATTAGGATCGGGTAAGCGGGTCGATCGACCGACAATCAATCGCAAATTGTGGTCGATCGATCTCAACAAACTGTAACCACTACTCAATACGACAAAGTCCTCTTCACTCAGCGATCCCTCCTCCCGCAATCTATCGAGCGTGAATGCCGTCGAGCGGTCGTCACCTTCATCCATCACCTCGTCTCTGAGCTGTAAATATCGTGACGCAAAATAAACGTCCAGCATCCCACCTGGTCCATACTTGATATCCGTTCCGAGCTTCCGACGCGCCGTGCCCTTCTCTTTTTCGAGCCGCTCACGGACGTGCCGCGTCACGGCTTTCAGCTCTTTCGGATCGAGTCGCTCAGCGTTCGCGTGTATCCGGTGTCGCGCATGCGTTTCGATCATCTTGCCCATTTCCTGATCGCCGCCGACGGAGCGCAGTTTGACGTACGCGAGCCATTCCCACGGCGCGCTCTCCTGCTTCAGATAGTCAAGAAAACCTTCAGAACTGGTGACGAGTGGTCCGTTCTTGCCGTGCGGGCGCAAACGCATGTCGACGCGATAGAGATAGCCTTCACGCGTGATGCTCGAAAGCGCGGCGATCATTAACTCGACGAGTCGCGAATACGTTTCGTCCTGTGTTAACGACTTGATCGGTGACGGCACGAGCGAGTCGTAGGTGATCAGGATGTCGAGATCCGAGCCATAATCGACGCCACCACTGCCGAGACGTCCAAGTCCGTAAAACGCGATACGTGGACCACCGCTGAACGAGCCGTAACGACGCGCCATCTCGCGACGTGCGACCAGGTACGCGACGTTCATGCTGGCTGTCGCGAGGTCGGTTTGGAGACGATTTGCTTCAAAAATTGATAGTTCGTTCGCGACGTCCAACGCGCCGATCTCGACGAGTAGCTCGGCCCACTGCAAACGAAACGCGGCCATCTCAGCGGGGAACGTGCGCTCGGCGTCGATTGCTGTGCGAAGGAGGGCGCGGTAGTCGCGACGGAGTGATGTTGCGGCCGGCAAACCCAGGGATGTGATCAGTGTTGGGTTTGCGGCGATCATTTCCGCGAACGAGTCAGACGAGCCGCAGAGTTGGACCAGCGCGTCGAGATTTGCGTCTGTAATAAGGAGATGATGATCGAGTTTTTCCACAGAAGCCGCGATGCGCGAGAGCTGGAGCAAGGCGCGATGCGGGTTTAGTGATTGACGGGATAAAAAGATCAGGTGGTGCGCCAATGCCGTGCTACCGCGCTCGGTATTGTGCGCTGCAAGGATGCGTGCTGCGGCAGTTGCGAGTGCGGCGTCTTTGTCGATAACAACTGGCGGAGTTTCGTCTTTGGCTTGAGCTGTTTCCTCGATGTCGGAAAACAGACGCTCGTAGGTGTTGCGCACGTTAGTTGTGTGCGTCTTTAACACGTGAAGAAATTGATCGACGCTCGAGAAACCCATGCGACGCGCGAGAAGTGCCTGAGCTTCACCGGTTTCCGGAACCGTGTGCGTCTGTAGCCCGTGCTCCATCTGTAAACGGTGTTCGAGGCAACGAAGGACACGGTAAGCGTCTGACAATTCGCTGCGCTCGGGCTGCGTGATGAAACCTCTATCTGCCAGCCGGCCAAGACTCACGAGCGTGTGCGACACGCGCAACCAATCATCGCGTCCACCGTGGGCCAACTGTAGCGCCTGCGCGATAAACTCGATCTCGCGAATTCCACCGCGACCGAGTTTCACGTTGTAGCCGCTCTTCTTCTCGACCTGTCGATCGATCTTCTGCTTCGCCAGACGAACACTCGCGAGCGCTCCGCTGACGGAAACTTCGGGACGAAAGACTGCCGGCGTCACAGCCGCTTTGAATCGCGAAAACAGTTCCGCCGATCCGACCGCGGCGCGCGAACGGATCAACGTCTGGCGTTCCCAGTCCTGCGCGGTGTTCATGTAATAACGCACGGCTTCCTGCAACGAACACGCAAGCGATCCGTCGCGACCGTGCGGACGCAGACGTAGATCGACGCGATACGCCGCGCCCTCGCCGCCTGACTGGCCCACGATGCGCGCGATCGTTTCCGAGAGCTTTACGAAGTACTCGCGATTGCTGACTTCACCGCGCTCGCCCGTGCCGGCTGTCGTGCCGTCGTCTGAATAAAGGAAGACGAGATCGATATCGGAAGCGTAGTTGAGCTCCATCGATCCGAGTTTGCCGAGCGCGATCACGCAAAACTCGGCCGTGGCGCTGCGACCACGATCGTCAACACGACGCGGCAGGCCGTAGCGATTGTCGAGATCCTGGCGTGCAAGACTCAGCGCGTAATCGAGAATCGCGTCGGCGAGGTTGGACAACTCTTCCATTGTCTCGACGAGCGTTTGCGAGCGGCGAATGTCGTGCAGGTATGTGCGCAGCAACTCGCGTCGACGAAAACGAGCGAGCAGGACTTGCGGGTTCAGAGAAGAGTTCATGAGCGCGAAGCGTGCGAGTGCTTCTTTTAACTCGTCACGCGTTCGGACGCGCGGATCTGTTCGCTCGCGCGAGAGCCACGGAAGATATTCGGGGTTCTGTTCGAGCGTTGTGGCGAGCAGTGGGCTCCACGCCGCGAGCGCGAGCACGTCTGCAAACAGGGCAGGCTGTTTGAGGAGATTCTGGTGAGCGCGCGGCTGCTCTTTGGCGAGGCGCTCGACGAACGACGTCGCGCCATGTTGATCGGGCAGATCGCGGAGCAGGAACTCTAAATTAGCGTCAGCTTTGGGCACGTTGCGCATTCTACACAGATGAAATAGAACAAGTCAGGAAGAGGGCCCCGCCAGTATTGTGCGCCTTAGGAAATGAACAAGTCAGGAAGAGGGGCCC
>DATFDT010000081.1:0-7351 GCA_035251975.1 Pyrinomonadaceae bacterium
GCCGGGTCAATGTTCGAACAGGAGCGCTCGGATTTCAGTTGACCCGGCGCTACCGCGCTCGGTTCTGTGCTTTGGGGCCTTTCAGTGGCTCCAGCCGACGCGGTACCGCGCAGTCAAAGCTAATCCGAAGCTGATGATCAGGATAAAGGTTGCCATGAAAGGCCAAACATACGGGAGCGAGGTCAAGAGCACCCAAAAACTGGTCCCAAGTAATAACGCTACCGCTTCGGAATTCTTACCGGCAGGCACGTATTTTTGTTGTAGCCAGCGGCCAGTAGCAGCATAGAGGATGACGCGGCCAAACAATCCGGCGACGATCCACAGCAGGAGGGCCAGCAGTCCGACGAGGACGCGCACCGGTTCCGGCATGATCCACAAACACAAAAGCACGAAGCCAAACAGCACCACCACACCGATCAGACCGATCGCCGCCACGCGCAGACTGGTTAACTGGAGTCGTGCGACGCCGCGACTTATCGTGCCTGGCATGGCCGCCGTGAATCCGAGTGACACGATAAACCAGAACAGCACGACGAGTAACCGCGTCCCGAGATAGGTGGGAGTCCAATGCGGACTGAATATCCCGGTCGGGTTTCGCATCATTTCGCGGAGCTCCTGCTGGTAGCCCGCGTACATCATCGTCATGGCTTCCGGTCGCCGATTCGCAGGATTGTCGTCGGGAAGATAACTGCCACCCAGCACGATGACGTCGCCGCCAATCCGCGAGCCCGCTTTTTGAATCACTGAACCACCGATCGTCGCGACGTCTCCTTCGACAGTGCCTTCCACGACCACATCGCCGCCGAAAGACATTGCTCCCTGTTTGACTGTACCGGTGATTCTGAGTGAGTTTCCGACACCGAAGACGGTGCCTTCGTTGGTCCCCTCAACTACTACGACCTTGTCTTCGCTTGCACCTTGCGCGCTGGCGGCGCCGAACAGCAGCAGGACCCACACCAGCATCACCACGATGCGATTCCAGTCGAGTTTGTTGAGGGAGAATTGGGAAGTGGCTTGTGAGCGCGAATTAACCATTGCCCGCGGCAACCCCCTTTATTCGGTTGCACCCGAGCGATGATATTGGGAAATCAAGCGCGAGAGAATGAGAACGCCAAAGGCAAGCAGGACCAGCATGGGCCAGAGTGAGCCAGTCTCGATGATGAACTTCCTGCTTACCACTCTAAAGATCACGACCAGCCCGGCGGCAGTGTCGTAGACGGCAGTCGCTACAAAAGAAACGAGGCCGAAAACAGTCGTAACAAACTTTTGCGCGATCTTGAAGACGGAATTCAGTGCGGTGACGCCGAGGAGTGCGGAACCACCGAGTGCGAGAATCACGCAGATCGTGAAAGCCTTGCGATTCTCGGAACGCGTGCGCACGCCGCTCATGTCAGTTGTGGCGCGCATTGCGATGATGCGTGAGAAATCTCTGGGCACCGGGATTTCTTCGCTACTCGTCATCGCCGCGTCGAGCTCACAAACGAAGAGCCGGTGTGCGCGCAACTCAAATTGACAATCTGAACAGCTCTCGAGATGTTCTTCAAAGAGTAAAGTCAGATCTGCATCCAGCTCGCCGTCAACGTAGGCGCCGGCCAGGTTTTGATCGCAGATTCTTTCGATTGTCGCGGTGCTCATTTAGATCCCGGTAATTCCCTTTTCCACAAACTGCTGTCGCATCATTTCGCGCGCGCGAAACAGGCGATTCTTCACCGTGCCGAGCGGCAGGCCAGTGACCTCAACTATCTCTTCGTAACTGAGATCCTGCGAGTGGCGCAGGATGATCAACTCACGATAGTTGGCCGGGAGCGTTCTGACTACTGACTCGATCTCGCCGCGCCGTTCCTTGCGCTCGCTTTCCTGTTCCGGACTCGGACGGTTGCTCTCGACCGGCAGATCAAACTGATCGTTCTCCGGACCCATGACGAGTGACTGTTCGCGAGTGGCGGTGCGACGCAGATGATCGATGGCGGCGTTGTGAGCGATCTTGTAAATCCAGGTCGAGAATTTGAATTCTGAGCGGTAGCGACGCAGCGAGCTGTAGACCTTGATGAAGATTTCCTGGGTCAGGTCGAGGGCGGATTCGTAATTCCCGACCATGCGGTAGACATAGGCGGAAATCGGACGCTGGTAGCGACGTACGAGCTCTTCGAAACTTCCTTCAATGCCACTGACAGCAGTAGCCACGAGATCGCGGTCGGGAACGGCGGTCAGGTCTCTTGAAAACGCACGGGAAACGGAGGAGGCAGCAACATTCATGATACTGGGGTGTTACGTTGAGCCACGAAATTAGTTTCTAAATTTAGCCACAAAAAAGCACAAGCGGATCACAAAAAGGCACAAAAGATCTCTCCACATAAAGCACCAAGCCTCACGCATAAAGCACAAAGCCTCACAAAAGATTACTGTGTGCTTCTTGTGTTCGGTTTTGTGCCTTTTGTGATCCGCTTTTCGCTTTGGTCGCTACCAGGACAATGTGGCGAGACCGGCGGGGGCGGCGATGGAGTCGAAGCTGAATTCGCGGTTGGGGAGCTGGAGTCCGAGGTCTTCGGCCTGTAATGGGCGAAGGTCGCCGCCGGTCGTTTCGTTGACGATCTCGCCCGCGCGCTCCTTCGTGATGCCCTCGCCGACGACCATCAAACGCACGAGTCCCGGTCCCTGACCAGCGTCAGCCTCACTACGGTCGCGATAGAACAACAACAGCCGGTAAAACTCGTCTTCAAACTCGTCTTCGGCACATTCAACCGTACGCATGATCAGCGGATGCTTGTCGCGAAAGATCACACCAGTGAACCCTTCAGTCGATCCACTCAGCAAAAGCGAATCGCCGGCGCCACTATTTCGAACAAGCCACTGCGCCTCACCAAGATGTCGCGGCAATATCAACCCCGCCCGCCAGCCTAACGATTCGAGCACCGCCTCGTACTCCGCGAGAATCGACTTCTTCACAGCAATCACGAGATAACGATCGCGCCCCTGCGGATCCTTCTGCAAACGCTCTTTCGAAACTGACAGCTCTTCGAGGGACACACCGAAACCGCGTTCAATCTTCCAGCGCAGCACATCCTGAAGCTCGCCGGCAGATAGCGATGGGCTTTCCATCGTCAATACGAGCGTCCGCGCAGTCGCTTCCGGCAAACTCAACGACCAGCGCTTCTGTTTTAGCAAACCTGCACTCTGTGCAAGGTCATTCAACACAGCAGCCAGTTGCGGCGGGTTCTCGATGTTTGTTTCTTCAAAACTCGGACGAACAAGCGACTCTGCAATATTGAAAGTCGCCGCGCGTCGCAGCTTGCAGATCGAGCCCTTGACGCGCTCGAGTTGAACTACGGAAGCAACGCCTTTTTCCAGGCCGATAGCGGTGGCGGGATACCAGGGTTCGATGAGTCGTGACAAAAGATTGGCCATTAAAGATCAGATTCCAAAACTACCATTCGCTATACGGCGTGCCTTCGGTCGAGGTCTCTGAGGAAGCGCTGTGAACGTCAGTTACGCCCTGCGAGCCTTCGCTTGAATTCGGGTCTTCACCGGTCGTGAGCGCCCAGTCTTTATTTCCGGTGAACGGGTCAACCGGAACTTCGCGCATGTATCCTTCGCTCACGATCTCGTCGAGTGACTGTGGCAGGCGACCTTTATCGGCCGCAAACTGATCGATCAACGATCGCATCTTGCGCAAGTCGTCTTTCAGCACCGTCTCGCGCGTGTGCATGATCGTCTTTTGATACTGCGGCAACGTAATCGACGCGAGAATGATGATGATCGAGATCACAATCATCAATTCCAGTAGCGTAAAACCTGCGGTGCGCAACTTCTTACCAGTCACTGTACTTCTCTCCATTCAATGCGGTATCTCTCGACTTGGACCGCACGTCAAAAACATTCTCACCGCCCCACGAGCCAGCGTCAGGCGGATCGTAAGACGAGCGCAATTCCCAATCGGACTTTCCCGTCATCGGATCGATCGGCAAACCGCGCATGTAAACCTTCTGCTTGGTTGATAACTGCGGGTTACCAACATCGGTCGCGTTCACGCCCTGCTGTCCGCGACCACCCATCGATCCTCTCGGCAATACGTTGACGCCGTTCACCAGCGTCTCGAGATCGGGCGGGTAGTGATCCGGATTGTCGACTCCGAAGATCGTGCAATCGCTGATCACGACTTTGCTGCGCGGATCGATGAACGAGCTCTGCTGTTGCTGCGCCTGTTGTTGCGGCGTCAGCGCGACACCGGTGCAAACCATGCCGATCGTGTCGCGATGAAACT
Source organism: Pyrinomonadaceae bacterium (assembly GCA_035251975.1). Lineage (GTDB taxonomy): Bacteria > Acidobacteriota > Blastocatellia > Pyrinomonadales > Pyrinomonadaceae > PSRF01. The sequence goes on from DATFDT010000081.1 coordinate 4,262, forward strand.
CATCGATCGCGGTGCGAATCGAGCGGAGCGTCTCGCGAAGCTGTTGCTCTTTCTGCCGCTTCACTGAGATTTTGACGAGGGGCAACACGCCCATCGTCAAGATCGTCAGCACGGTGATCGTGATCACCAGCTCAATTAGTGAGAAGCCACTTTGTTGTTTCATATGCTTCATCACATTTACACGCCTCAGCACAGCAAAAAGCACAAAAAGCACAAACTAAATCTTCCAGCTTTGCGCTTCTTGTGCCTGTTTGCGTCAGAACATCTACTGCTTGACCGTTGCAACAACTCCCTGAACGACCTGCGACTTCACGTCCTTCGCGTCAGTCGCTACAAGTTGCAGCGTTTCCTTCACGACCGTGAGCGAAGCATTGCCTTCGCCGACAGCCTCCAGGTCAATAAATAAGAGCGGCCCGGCGCCTCTGAACGATGCCTTGCCATTGAGGCTCGAGATCGAAATCAGGCATGTACCAGTCGCATCGATTACCGGTGTAAACAGTGGCGCTGTTTCTCCGGTTGTCGGCAGAATGCTGCCCGCAGTGAGCCCGTGGATCTTCACCACCTTCGGATCGAACTTCAATGAGACCAGGGCCATGCTCAGCGGTACATCCGAATCCAACTGAATCGCATAGCGTCGCTTCTCACCGACCTTCATCACGTCGCCTTCGGGCACGAGGCTGAGCTGGGCCACGCGTGCCGTACTCAACTTCGTATCAAGCGACGTCTCCTTTGCTTTCGGCATCGAGGTGAGCACAGCGTTCTGCGTTCCCGCAGTTCCCGTGTTCACTGCCGCGACATTCGCCGCTGCCTGATCGCTAATTAGCGACTTCGGCGCGGGAACAAACGACGGCAACTCCTCAACTGCTGCCGGAGCGGCTGCCGGTTTAGTGTTTTCAGCAGTCACTGCCGCCGGCGTCGCTGCTTTTTGCGCGGGCTGGAACGCATATGTTCCGGCCGGTGGCGGCAGATTCGCGGGCGTCGTGTTCTGCATCGCGGTTTCACCCGGCTTCACGAGCGGCGCATCCGGAACTTGCAACACAACGTCCTTCGGCAACGAGCGTGCGGCCGCGATCTGGTCTTCACGATCAGCTTCACGAATCATTTCGGCGAGCGAGCCCGTGGTCGGCGACTGCAACGTGCCGCTCGGTCGCATCTCTTCGTCACGCGGAGTCACGTTCGGAGCACGCAGCACGCGTGGCGTAACGGAGATCACGATGTCGATCTGGCGATTGTCGCGCGTCGGCGAAGTGAAGAAACGTCCAAGGATTGGCAAGCCACCAAGGAACGGCAATCCCGCTCGTCCATTAGTCGCCACATCCGTCGAGACGCTTGCCAGCATCATGGTGCGATTGTTCTGCACGCGAGCGGTGCCGGTAATCGTGCGTTCAGTGAACGTCGGCGTTAACGTGCTGGCGCCGAGAACATCCTTCGACTCGATGTTCATCTTCACTTGCACGTCGAGGTTCGGAAATACCTGCGGTGTGAACTTGAGCGTCAGACCAGTCGGCTCATAGTTGATGACGGGGAAACCGCCGCTCGGAAATATGTTTCCCTGGCCCGTATTCGGGGTGCCGGTTTGCACGCCGAACGGGTAAGCCTGCGCGGTCTGCACCGGAACCCGTTGACCGATGCGTGCTGTCGACTCTTCACCGTTGAAAGCGTGTACCTGAGTCGAAGCAATCAGTTTCGTGTTGTTCCTGCTTTGAAATGCGGTCAGCACTGACTGCGGAATGACGAGCGCGCCGGCGAGCGCCGTCGGTACTCCGCCAACTATGCCGCCGAGATTGACGCCACGACCTCCGCCGGAATTGACAATACCGTTATCGGTGAGCAGCGAGAAACCCGGTGAACCACCGATGGTGAACGGGGTGGCCGTTCCGATCTGATTACCGAGCTGCATCAGATCGCTCTTCGAGACTTCGTAGATGCTGACGTCCATCACCACTTCAGCACGATCTTTATCGATACTCGCAAGCAGGTCGCCGATCAGTCGCACGTTCTCTGCCGTGTCGCGCACGGTCAAACTGTTCGTTGCTTCATCGGGAACGACGATCGTCTGCGGACGACCAACTGACGGCGGAATCGCTTGCTGTACGAGCGTGCGCGCGTCAGCAGGTTTCATGTTTGAAAGGAAGAACGTGCGGAGCACCAGTTGTTGATACTGCGGGCGACGCGCCTGGTCGGCGACGAGAATTGTTCTGCGGCTGAGCTTCTGGAAAAAGAGTCCTTCCTGAAGAAACAGGTAATCGAGCGCCTGCGCGGTCGTGACATCCTTCAAGCTGATATCAACCTGGCGTGACTGCGCGAACGACTGTCGATCGAAAATGACGTTGAGACTTAACTGTTCTGCAAGACTGCGAATCAACTGCTTGAGATCGCCTTTCACATCGACGACGCGTAGCTGTTGCTCGCGCGGTGTGCCGAGGTCCTGCGCGGTCGCGCTGGCCGGTGTGAAAGTGCCGCCTTCCGAACTCTCCTTTGGCGACCCATTCGGATTCGCGCGCCCTTCCTTCACCGCCTGCAAGCGCAACATGCGCTCCATCTCAGACACAGCGAGCTCGTTCACCGGATCGTATCCGTAGGCTTGTCGGAAAGCGTTGTAAGCGCCGACAAAATCGCCTCTCTCGGCCAGCGACCTCCCTTGCTGCATGTATGTTTGAGAGGCGTTGAAGCTCGCGCGGCGAAAGTGGAGCTGGTACTCCATGTTCCCCGGGTCGGCCGCAACGGCGAGCGTAAACTCCTGGGCAGCCTTGTCCCACTGCTGCTGCCGCTCGTAGTCCATGCCGCGTTTGAAGTTTTTGTCGCCCTTTTTAGCGAAAACGGTGAAGGGCAAGGCCAACAGGCTAATGGCCAGAAGTAAAGAGATTAGGGTGCGAGCACGTGTATTGTTGTTCATGACTTCTACTCGGTTCGGGAGGTGGAAAGTTTAGCGACCTAATAATGCCGCTGCGACGCTTAAGATGCAAGATCGGACCGGCCAATTTCCTTACACGCAGCCACTATTTTTCGGTTCCGTTCCTATTACCTCTAACCAAACTGTAATATTCCAAAAGAACTAGTCAGTCCAGAATGAACAAGTCAGGAAGAGGG
>DATFDT010000082.1:0-6429 GCA_035251975.1 Pyrinomonadaceae bacterium
ACAGGCAATGAACAAGTCAGGAAGAGGGGCTTGCCCCCGCTCGTGCCATCCGCGGCTAATTAAGAATCTCTTTCGGATCCACGATCTTGCCGGCGATTGCGGAAGCGGCGACTACGTACGGTGAGGCGAGGTAGAGCTTGCCGGGACCGCTGCGACCCGGAAAATTCCGGTTTTGCGCGCTGACGGTGACCGTTTCCGCGCTCGGCGAAGCGCCCGGACCGGCGTTAATACAGGCGCCGCACGACGGATCGATCAACTCCGCGCCCGCACGCTCAAAAAGGTCGATATAACCACGCTGTCGCGCATACTGCTTGATCTTCTGCGAGCCAAACTGAATGTAGAGGTGTACGCCTTCCTTCACGCGCTTCCCATTCGCGAGCGCGTTTTCGAGCACCGAGGCGTACATGTCCATGTCAGCCATCTTCCCGCCCGTACACGAGCCGCCATACGCCGCATCAATACGCACCTCGCCGTCGAGCTCCTCGATCGGAATGCCGTTGCGCGGATCGCCCGGCGTCGCGACCATCGGCCCGATCGCGTCGAGATCGATCTCAAACACAGCCGCGTACTCCGCATCCTCGTCGCTGTAAACAAATCCTTTGCGAACTTGTTCAGGATCGAGACCGCGCGTGCGCACCACGTAATCGAGCGTCACTTCGTCAGGCTCGATAATTCCCGTCGTGCCGCCCGCCTCGACCGCCATGTTCGTCAACGTCGCGCGCTCATCCATCGACCAGTTCTTCAAATCCTCGCCGGAAAACTCCAGCACCTTCCCGATGCCTTTGCTCGACTTCATGTACTCCGACGCGAGTATGAAAAGCATCACGTCTTTCGCGGCGACGTCGGCGCGCTTCTTACCTTTCAAAACGTAGCGCACCGTCTCGGGCACACGGATGCGAATGTCTTTCGTGTACCACGCGTTTGCCATGTCAGTTGATCCAACGCCGAACGCGAAACAGCCGAGCACGCCCGCCATACACGTGTGCGAGTCAGTGCCGATAACGATCTGACCCGGCAGGGCGAGATCTTCGACGACGGCGTTGTGACAGATCGCTTCCGAGCCGCCTTCCGGACTCTCACCGTAAAGCCTGATCTTCTGCTGCCTCGTGAAGCTCTGCTGCGTCGTCGCCAAACCTTCGGCCTTTTCCAACAGACCCATCTCACGATGCTTCGGCGACATCACGCGCCCGAGAAACGTCAGGTGGTCGCGGAACGCAAACACCGATTCGGGCTCGGAAACACGCGCGTCGGGACCGAGCGCCTGTTTGAACAGCGACTCGGCCATCGGCGTCACGTATTCGTGCGAGAAGCGCACGTCTGCCAGCGCGAACAACGCGTCGCCGGGCTTCACTGCTTCGACGCCGATCTTTCCGGCAGTCACGAACGCATGCCGTGCGATGATCTTCTCGACGATCGTCATCGGACGCGCAGGAGTTTCGATTGGCGGTGGTGAGACTTTTCCGTTGAGCCGCGCTTTGTTGTAGTTGAAGAGCCCGCCGTGCGTAACGATGTCCTGCGAGATCTGATCGATTCCTTTAGTGAACTCAGAGAGCGGGATCTCCTCGCCGCGTCGAATACGATCGATGAGACTGAAATCGGTTGAAGTTAGTAGACCAATGTTTTGTGAATTCTGCCCGTAGATCTTCTCGATACTCTGCGCGATGACAAGCTTGATCCCCGCAGCCACTTCGGCAAACGGCGCGGTCTCGCGCGAGGAGCCACAACCTTTTGAAAGTCCTGAGACGACGACTGCAAAGCCGCCGTTCTTCACTTCGTCTTTCTTGACGGCGCCTTCGCGCATGCCGACGTAAACGTATTGCCCGAGCGTTTCGTCGTAGTAGAAACAAACCCAGCCGGGCGTGATCTCGTCCGTCGAGATGTTGCTCATCAACGGCAGGACGCCCGCACTCAGGCGCGAGGCGAGCTCGGTTTCGAGTGCGGCGGCTTCGTCGCCGGTAGCTTCAAGTTGCTGGCGGATAAGGGCTGTATCGTCGGTTAGAAATAGAATGCGGCCCGAGAATTTGATATGGTCAGGGCGTCTTTCGTTTTTGTTGGTCATAATTTAGATTAACTCAGCTTATTCTCTGTGCAACCTCTGTGTTCTCCGTGTCTCTGTGGTTGTATTTACGTGATATTCAGCCATCACAGAGACACAGAGAACAGGGAGGTTGCACAGAGAATACAAGAGATTATAACCTCAGCATGATAAAACCCTTAGTGGGCCCCGAGCGTCTAAATGCGCGTCTAAGCCCGGTGATAGTGTGGAGGAGAGTTGATATGAAGTTGTTAAGACAAAGATTGGGTCTGGCGGTGTTGCTGGCGTTTTCAGTGCTGGCACTCGGCGCCCGCCAAACGGTGCTGGCGCAGGAGACGGACGATCCCGTCAAGATCGAGATCTATAAACGGTTTGTCGATAATCGACAGGGAAATCCCACGGCGGCTTACCAGGCCGCACGCGACTATCTTCAGAAGTACAACAAAGACAAAGATCAGTACACGGATTACTTGAACAAGTGGGTCATGTTCTACGAACGTGACGAGCGCAAGCGAATGCTGCCTGGTCTGATCAACGAGAAGAAATTTGCGGAAGCTTACAGCACGGGCGCGAAGATTCTTGCCGACGAGCCGAATTACCTGCGCGCGCAGATCGATCTTGGTTACGCCGGCTACCTCGCGGCGTCTGCTAAAAACGAGAGCTTCAACACCACCGCTCTCGATTACGCGCGGAAGGCGATTAGCGAGATTGAATCGGGTAAAACTCCGACCGAGTGGGCGCCGTTCAAAGGCAAAGACGACACGCTCGCTTATCTGAACTACGCCGTCGGTTACCTGACGCTCAAGACAACTCCCGACACGTCGATCGATGCGTTGATAAAGGCCGCACAGTACGAAAGTGACATCAGGAAGACTCCTTCAACCTATTACTTCCTGGCCGTTGCTTACGAATCCGGTCCATATAAGAAGCTGTCGACGGACTATCAAACGAAATTCGCGAACCAGCCCGAGACGCCTGAAAGCAAAGCCGCGCTCGATAAGTTAAACGTCGTGATGGATCGCATCATCGACGCTTACGCGCGCGCGATTGCGACAGCGGGTACGGATGCAAAGACGGAGCAGAGTCGTAAAGATTGGCTGACCGCGATGTCTACCTATTACAAGTTTCGTCACGGCGGAACTGATACGGGGATGACTGAGTTCATCTCGACGGTATTGCAAAAGCCTTTACCGCCGAAGCCATAACAGGCAATTGAGGTTAAAATAGGTCCTATTCGAACGGATAGGACCTATTTTTATGTCTAGAATTAAGTGGACCGATCGTCGCTTCAGTTTTGATTTCCCCGCCGGCATTTATCCCGAAATGATCGAACGGATCCGCGGGACGCCGGCACGTCTCGAAGAGCTGTTCGCTGGTCTTCCAACTGAAACATTAACTGCTCAAGTCGACGGCCGCTGGTCGATGCAGGAGAATGCGGGCCACTTGCTCGATCTCGAGAGCCTTGTCTCGCAACGTATCGACGAGTATCTCGCCGGTAATGCAGCGCTGCACGCCGCTGACATGTCGAATCGCAAGACTTACGACGCTCATCACAACGAGGTCGCCGCTGACTCAATCCTGCAAGCATTTCGCACTGCCAGACACGAGATCGTCAACCGTCTCGAGACTTTCGACGCCGACATTTTCGGGCGTTCTGCGCTTCACCCGCGACTAAACGTGCCGATGCGACTCGTGGATATGTTATTTTTCCAGGCGGAACACGACGACTACCATCTTGCCCGCATCAGTGAGATTAAAAAAATCAATGTCTAGAATTCTGCTCGTCATCCTACTGCTGGCCACGACCGTTAACGCACAACAACTGTCACTCGACGCGATGATCGATCGCGATATCGCGTCGTGGCTGACAACTTATCGCCATCTCCACGCGGCGCCCGAGCTATCGCATCGCGAAGAAAAGACCTCCGCTTTCGTCGCCGCCGAGTTGCGCAAACTCGGATTCACCGTCACCGAGCGCATCGGCAAGTATGAAAATTCCCAGTGGACCGGCTACGGCGTTGTCGCCGTGTTGAAGAATGGACCAGGCCCGACAGTCCTCGTCAGAACAGAGCTTGACGCGTTACCTGTCGAAGAAAAAACAGGACTGCCTTACTCGAGCAACGTGAAAACGAAGAACGACGCGGGCGTCGACGTAAGTGTAATGCACGCGTGCGGTCACGACATGCACATGACGAGCTTTCTCGGCACCGCGAAGATGTTGTCCGAGTTGAAGAGTCGCTGGAGTGGAACGCTCGTGATGCTGGGCCAACCAGCCGAAGAGACGGGCGACGGCGCGAATGCGATGCTGCGCGACAATCTCTACACTAATTTCCCGAAACCCGATTTCGCGATCGCGCTGCACGACAAACCCGAGCTCGAAACAGGCAAGGTCGGCTACACACCGGGTTATGCGATGGCGAGTGCGACTTCGATCGACATCAAGATACGTGGTGTTGGTGGTCACGGCTCAGCGCCCGAGACGACAAAGGATCCGATCGTAGTCGCAGCGCAGGTCGTGATGGCATTGCAGACGATCGTGAGTCGCGAGAATTCACCGCTCGATCCGGCAGTGGTTACAGTCGGCTCGATTCACGGCGGCACGCGTTACAACATCATTCCTGATGAAGTAAACCTGCAACTGACGGTGCGCACGTACAAGGAAGAAGTGCGGAAGCGTGTCCTCGCGTCGATCGAGCGGATCGTGAAAGGCGTTGCGGCGACGGCGGGCATTCCGGAAGATCGCGCGCCCGTAGTTAAAGTCGCAGAAGGAACCGGCTCGACGTACAACGATCCGAAGTTGATCGAGCGGCTCGTGGGTACGTTCAAGCAGGCGCTCGGCGATGAAAACGTGGTGCAGATGCCGCCGATGATGGCGAGCGAGGACTTTGGTTATTTCAGCCTGGACCATAGCATTCCGGCGACGATCATCTGGCTCGGCGCATCCGATCCAGCCAAGGTGAAGGCTAGCCGCGAATCAGGCGTCGCTCTGCCGGGCCTTCACTCAGCCCTCTTCGCACCAGTGCCCGAACCAACCTTGAGAACCGGCGTCAAAGCCACCACGTCCGCCGTCCTTGAGTTGATGAAAAAATAATCCGGGCAACCCACGCAACGACGAGACATTCAAAGCCTCAACACTCGCCTGGAGGTCCCGATGAACTCGACGTTGCGCTTCCTGTCATTGCTCCTGCTGGTTTTGGTTTCCGCACAGATTTCTCGCGCCACTGAACCTGCCGAAGTACTTGCCCGCAAGGCCGTATCCGAAAACGCTGCCGCATCGTCGGCCGCAATCGAGGAGCTGCGGTCGCTCGGCCCGGCTGGCTTACAGGCCTTGATGACCCAGTATGCCGGCACCATCAAAACCCACATTGAAAACCCGTCAACCGCGCCGGACGAGGAGTGGCAACGAATCTCTGCAGCGCTCGATGCCGTCGCGCAGCAGCGGAACAGCTACATCGCCGGGCTCTACTGGTACACCGATCTCGACAGCGCAAAAAAGGCTTCGAAGGCGCTCGGCAAACCGATTCTAAGCTTACGACTTTTAGGGAAATTGACCGACGAGTTTAGCTGCGCCAACAGTCGCTTCTTCCGCACCGTGCTTTATCCGAATGAAGGAGTATCGTCTGTCTTGCACGATCGCTTTGTGCTGCACTGGCAATCAGTGCGACCAGTGCCGACGGTCACGATCGACTTCGGCGACGGCCGCAAGCTCGAACGAACGCTTACCGGCAACAGCATTCACTACATTCTCGACTCCGACGCGCGAACGCTCGACGCGCTGCCCGGTTTGTATGGCCCACGAGCATTCGTCCGCGGTTTGGTCGAGGCTGAAAAACTCTTCAATTCACTTGCCGGCAAAAACGATGTGCAAAGAAACGCGACACTGCGGATGTATTATGACGAGCAGCACAACAAGATCTCTGCGGCGTGGCTGAGCGACACGATAAAGATCGGTGGCAAGGCGCCCAAAGGATTCACGATCGTGAAAGGCAGAAACGGTGACGCGTTGAGTATCGCGCCACTCGCGGTGACGAAAGCGATCACTGAAACGTCGATCCTGCGCGCGATGAACATGGCGACAGACGAGCTCGGTAAGATAACTGACGAGGACGCGTGGAAAAAGATTGCGCAGCTCCATCCGACCGATGCTGAGCTCGACAATCGCAGCATCTCGTTGATTAGGCGCCAGAATCCAACGATCACAGAAGACGATCTCACGCACCTCACCCGAAAGTTTCAGGAGCTGGTCGCGCTCGATACCGTTCGCAACGAATACCTAATGCACACGAAGCTGTACGTGTGGTTGACGAACGATCCAGTTCGCAATGACGTTGAGAAGCTGAACACGAAGGTTTACGATTCGCTATTCTTAACACCAGGCTCCGATCCCTGGCTCG
>DATFDT010000083.1:0-4514 GCA_035251975.1 Pyrinomonadaceae bacterium
ATAAAGCCTGGGGCGCAAGCCCCAGGATCACGAACCAAAAACATTTGAGCCTGCGAAGTGGGCGACAGCCTGAAATGGTCCACGCTGTCGCCCGTTTCACGGGCTCCAATTTCTTCATGCGTCGTGATCCTGGGGCTCGCGCCCCAGGCTTTATGGTGTCGCCTGCTTCGCAGGCTACTCAGGCATCTTTGCGAGTTTGTTGGCGAAGGCGTAGATGACAAGCTCGAGACGATCGGAGACGCCGAGTTTTGAATAGATCGAGCTGAGGTGATGGGTGACGGTTGTGGGACTGATGAAGAGTCGTTCCGCAATCTGGCGGTTCTTTAATCCCTCGGCGATCAACGCAATGACTTGTCGTTCACGGTCCGTTAGTGAAGAGATCTTCTGCGCCCGTGGATCGAGTGTTTGTTTGTCCTGGTTTGACATTTGGAATAGCAGGTTACCCAGCGTGACACGGTCGAGCCATGCTTCGCCTTTGTAGACCTTCTCGATCGCTTTAAGCAAAAGGTCGGCAGCGTCTTCCTTCAGCACCACACCCATCGCGCCGAGTTGCGCCGCCTTTTGATGGATTGCGGAATCACGCGATCCCGTCAACACAAGCACGCGCGAATTTCTTGCCGCTTCTCGCAACTGGGGTATGAAAGACGTGGCGCTATAACCACCGAGCTCCAGATCGAGAATGATCAGATCACACGTTTCGCGGGAGAGGATGTCGAGCGCCTCCGAACGAGTACTCGCCATCGCAATGACTTTGGTGCCCGGATGATTCTCGATCAACATACGAAGGCCTTCACGCACCACTAGTTGGTCGTCAATTATTAATATTCGGATTTTGATCGGTGCAGGCTCCATGACAAATCCGTAAGGGCAGGCGTTGAGGCTCTGAACGGATTATGGAGGTTGTTGCAATTTTATGACAATAGAGGTAATTGCCAATTTACGTGGCAGCTTTCTGCCTGTCTGGAGTGGCTTTGCACAAAGGTCTCGATCGCGCTCTTCTCTGTGCAACCTCAGTGTCCTTTGTGTCCTGTGATTGATGAATTCCGAGTAAAACCACACCACAGAGACACAGAGGACACTGAGGTTGCACAGAGAAATCCCAGAACAAGGACTTTTTGTGCAAAGCCGTCTGGAGTCTGGAGTCCTATTTAGGCATTTTGGCGAGGCCGTGGCGGAAGGCGTAGATGATTAGCTCCAGGCGATCGGAAACTTCCAGCTTCGAGAATACCGAGCTCAGGTGGTGAGTCACCGTAGTTTCACTGATAAACAATCGCTCGCCCACTTGCTTGTTCTTCAAACCCTCACCAATCAGCGCAATCACTTCTCGCTCACGATCGGTGAGCGACTCGATCTTCGTGACTTCAGGATCCACTAAGGCGGGCTTATTAAACTCCTGGATCATGCTACCCATCATCGAGCGCTCGATCCATACCTCGCCCTCGCTCACTTTCATAATCGCTTTCAGCAGCTTATCGGCCGCATGTTCTTTCAACACGATGCCCATCGCCCCACGACGAATCGCGCGACGATGCGCGTCAGGATTCTGAACTCCCGTCAACACGAGCACACGCGAATTCGGGCTCGCCTGGCAAAGCTCGGGCAAAAATGAAAGTCCATCATCGTCACCGAGCAAAAGATCCAAAATGATCACATCGGGATTTGTAGCGGCGGCTCTTTCGAGCGCTTCGACTTTACTTCCAGCCTGCGCCACGACCTGCATCCGCTGGTCGTGCTCGATCAACATACGTAATCCACTCCGAATTACGACGTGATCGTCGATTATCATGATAGTGATAGGACGAGAACTCATGATGAAACTCCAAAACTACAGGGGGATTCCGACACTAACTACGGTGTAGTCTTTGTCATCAACAAACACATGCGTGTCTCCGCCGAGAGAGGCAGCGCGTTCGGCGATCGAATGGGGCCGGAACGGCTTTACGCCCTCAGTCCCATCGACACGTTCACCTTCGGGATTGACGCCCTTGCTTGGCCTGCTGTTCTTAATCTGTAACAGCAGTGAAGTCTCCTTACACGATATCTCAACCCGCGCATCTCGACAAAAGGCGTGACGGCGGACGTTGCTCAAACCCTCGGCGACAATCTGGAACAACTCGGCAGCGAGACGATCGTTAACCTTAACTTTCCCCTTCGCCGCCACGTCAACTTTGATTCCGGTGACGACTGAAAAGCGTTCGGCATATCGCTCGATCGCAGGCAACAGAACGTCGGCCCGCTCTTCATTTGCGCGGAGGCCCCAGACGAAACGCCGCAGCTCGGCGAGTTCGTGATTGGTTAATTCGAGCAACTCCTGCACGTTGTCGCGAATGCCCGTCTGGCCGGCTTCGAGCTTCTGATCGAGTGCAGCGAGACCAAACTGCAAACCGAGATAAGGTTGAATAACGCTATCGTGAATGTCGTGGGCGATACGCTGGCGTTCCTTCTCCGCTGCGTCGGAGGCGAGATTGTCGATGAGGCGGATGTTCTCCATCACCGGCGTCACGTGGTCCATCAACTGCAACATGAAATCCATGTCGGCACTGTCGATACGATCCGGACCATCGATTATGTAAAGCCGGCCCACTGCCTGATGACGATAGTAAACCGGGACTGACAAGTACTTCTGCGCTTCGAGCATGCCGGCGAGCTTTTCGCTGTCGCTGGAGTTTGTGTCCGAAAACACGCGCGACTTAACGTCAAATAAGCGTGTGTGGGCAGTGCCGTTTTTCTTGTAGATGACGGCGAAATCGAGAGAAGGGGAGAGAAACTGATCGGCGGCTTCGTGACCGATCTCAGGTGGCGCGGATCTGCTCAGGTGTGTGCCTCGCACCACGCGATACATCAGGTAACTATCGGCGTCTCCCGGTTTGCCGGGAACGACGAGCACGCACGTTTCAGCGTCGTAGAAAGCACGAATGCTTTCCATGATTGCCTTGATGGTCCGATCGATGCCGAAGCGCGGGTTGGAAAAGACCGTCACTTCCTTCAACAGTTTCAGACGGTTTTTTAACTGCGTGTGATAACCGCCCCAACGCGCGATGATGTAACCAAAGATCAGCAAACCGATAGGCGCCATCAGCAGGTTATCGAGATCGAGTGGCCGGTCTTTGGGCGCGGTAAGCACACTCACGGTTGTGAAGATTGCAGCGGAAGCGAGCGTCAGTCGCAAGCCCTCGGTGAGTCCCCAACTGAACGACGCAACGATGATCGAGTAAAAGAAAAAGTAGTAAAAGAGATTGTTGATGTTGCTTGTAAAAGCGATGAGCGCCACATACCAAAGCAGGTCAAACCAGGGAATCGCCTTGTGTGCAACGAGTGGACTGCGACGAACTGACAGGTGATAGATCACCAGACCGTATAGCGAGTAGAAGACGAGGGTGAAATAGATCGGCATGTACCCTGGTAGGGTTCGCAGTGGTCCAATGAGGAGGACGAACAGGGCGCTCGTGCCCAGCACGACACGCATGCCGGCGATCAGACGAAGATCTATCCACTGTTCGGAGAGTGGGTCGTTGGAGGCAGTTGGTTTTTTCTTCGAATTTTGATTCATGCCACAAAAAGGCACAAGAGTTTTAGCCACAAAAAGGCACAAAAAGCGCCATGAGTGGCATTTAGCTCTCGTTCTTAAGCTTTTGCAGCGCAGCCCACGCTTGCTCGGCGTCGTCGCCGAAGATCACGATGTCGTTCTGGCGTTGATCGAGATCAAGACCAAGACGCGTCTTGACGTCGCCTTCGCCCTTACGATAGACGGCACTCGTGATGTGATCGACGTGGACTATCATTCGACCGCCCTCAGGATGGGGAAACTCGAGGAATTTCATCGTTTCAATCCTCTAAAAAAAGAGTGGTTAACGGCCGTAGGACCTCGATGATCTGTTTCCGATGTGGATGTGAGGTCCGGTGGCCACTCCGGGAACCGGGCCGCGAAAGACCAAAAACGGGATCGATTCGGCGCGCAAAAATTCAATCAACGCGCGTCCTTCAACGCTGTCGGGATGCAGGCCAACGTCCATACCGTTGCGGTGGTCCAATCCCCAGCGCGTGTGTAAATCCGATTGTCCGAAGGCTGTGAGCGGTAACGGCCGCTTGAACTTCGAGACGAAGAACTGCTCGACTTTCGTTGCTTCTGCGAGCGTCCATTTGCCTTCGCGTGCGGGCGCGGGCGTTGCAGCTTCGCCTTCGGGTTTCGGGTGTTCGATGCGAGTGACGCGGTCGCGATCGAGAAACGTGGTGATGTTGCCGCGCTTGTACCAGTAGCCATCAGAGCTCTCGGAGACTTCATCGACGAGGAGCGTGTTGCCGGTGGCGAGCACGATCGTGAGCTGCTGTGGTTTGTCTTCCTTCGGCTTCTCTTTGGTTTCCTGCGCGTAGACACAAGTGCAGGTCAGCACAAGCAGAGCCAACCACAATGTGACTCGACGAAACATATGGCTACTCGTAAACAACTGTAGGGGTGGCCCTCCGTGGCCACCCGTTTCGGCAAGCGTATTGTCCATGGAACGGGTGGCCACGGA
>DATFDT010000084.1:0-10711 GCA_035251975.1 Pyrinomonadaceae bacterium
CGCTCGTCCACGCGCCCGAGCGATGCGGAGCAGCGAAGACTCATCGAGAGATCCGGCCCAGTTGAGCGCCGTAAGCTCGCCGAGGCTGTGTCCCACACCGACAGCGCCTGCGATTCCTAACCTCGAGAGAACGCGCAGGGCCGCGATCGACGACGCAATGATTGCGGGTTGGGCCACGTCAGTCGAGACACCATCACCGCGCCAATTCTGCTTCGTGTAGGCATAAAGATCTTCGAGGAAATTGAAACGCCGCGCCCACGGCCCGCCGTCCTTATATGAAGGCGACCCCTGACCGGGGAAGAGAAACCCGATGCGCGATGACGACTGGCCCACACCGAGAAAGATGCCGCCGGCCGGATCGATTACCCGCGTTGCGTCGCTACGTGCGTGCAACCGCAACGCTTCAAGTCTGCTCGACAGCTCCGCCGCGCTTGATGCGACAACTGCCGCGCGAACGTGAAGAGGACGAAGCGTCTCTGACAGACGTACGGCAAGATCCGTCAACTCGCTACGCGAAAGACGTTCAGCATACGTGAGCACGCGCTCGATTTGATTCGCAAGTTGATCGGTGTCCGGAGCGCTAAAGAGAAACAGCTCTGCATCCTGCGCAGATGCGAGCAGAGCGCGCTCTTTTGAGGTCAGAGACTGGCGACGATCATCGTGTGCCGCTTCCAGAGTCACATGCGTGTTGATACCGCCGAAACCCATCGCACTGACTCCTGCGCGCAGGCACGCCCCGGTGGAGAAGAGTTCGCCCTGTTTGAGAGCGCGGAGGGGAGATCCCTCTTCCTTCAATGCTTCATGCGGATCATCACAGCCCACTGTCGGCGGCAGGATCTGCGCACCGAGTGCCATCGTCGCTTTGATCAATCCGGCGACACCTGCTGCCGCCTTTGTGTGACCGATGATGGCTTTGACTGAGCTGACAACGACTTTCGTTCCGTCCCCATCGCGACGCGCGCGTGCCAGCGCCTGAAGTTCAGTCGCGTCACCGACCGCTGTGCCCGTCCCATGTCCTTCGAAGTATGCGACCGTGTCAGCGCCGTAGCCCGCGCGCGCGTAAGCACGTCGCAAGGCGATGAGTTGGCCCTCGACTTCCGGACGAGTGATGCCGCCACTGCCGTCCGACGAAACACCCCAACCACGTATCACCGCATAAACGCGCTGTCCTCGCAGAAGTGCGTCCTCGTGACGCATGAGGACGACGAGGCCACAACCCTCGCCGGGCCAGAAGCCCGCCGAGCGCGTGTCATAGACGCGCATCATGTCTGCCGCGAGCGCACCAGTTTTAGCGAACCCCACGAGCTCGAATGGATCGGTGCTCAAGTCAACTCCGCCCGCGATAGCTACCTCGAGATCGCCCACAGCCAGCGACGTGCACGCGTTTATGACTGCCAGAAGCGAGGACGCACACGCTCCGTCGACTGTGTAACCGCCCCCCTTGAGATCGAAGTGATTACAAACGCGCCCGGCAATGGTGTTGGAAAGCCCGCCCGCGAGCGTCTCCGCGCCAACCGGCGGAAAAGGTTTTTTGTAAAGCTCCTCCATCTGCGCGAGGAGCTCACGCGAGTGATCCAACGCACTATCTTCAAGTATCTTCCTCACGACTCGCCGCACGTACGGCCACCGCAGTCGCATCGTATTCGCACGTGAAAACTCTCCAGTGAGCGTGTTGCCGACAAACACGCCCGTCGCTTCACGCGGTAGTCCGTCGCCTTCCGGAAAGCCCGCATCTTCAAGCGCAGCGGCAGCAACATCCAGCGTCAGCCAGTGAGCCGGATCGGCGGCGCGATACGTGGCGCCCGGCACGCGGAAGCGCGCGCGATCAAACTCGTAACCTTCGATGAAGGCGCCTTCTGTCGAATATGTTTGATCGGGGCTTTGGCGATCAGACGAAAGATAGTCGTTGAGATTGAGTCGCTCAGCCGGAATGCGTCTGAACGCGCGGCGTTGTGCGAGCGCATTTTCCCAAAGCTCGCCGGGCGAACGCGCATCCGGATAACGACACGCCATGCCGACGATGGCTATTGCGCTGTTAGGCATAGCAACATCTCCCGGGAGTGTGTTCCATCTCACGCCTCCCTCACGAGCACAGGAGCCGTTGCCACGGCATCATTCTCGCGACCCTTGATCCACCGCATGGCATACGCGCAAACTCCGCGAACACCGCAGACGATCGTCAGCGCAAAGAAGAGTCCGAAGACCACATGCATCACCATCAACAGTCCGTAGACCGCGGCAACACTGAGACCGAATGCGATCTGATCGCGCCGCCCGCTCGGCGTTGTAGCCGGATCGGTCACCATGTAGAACGTGTAGAGGATGAAAGCGACACCCGTCATTGGTATCAAGCCCGCGCCAAAAGGAGTGTCAAATAACAGACTCCTAAGAAAAGCTTGTGCGACAAACCCGCCGAGCCACGCAGCTATCAACGGCAGCCGGTGAGTGAAGCGTGCGTTCAGGAATGTTCCCGTGCAGACGATGACTCCGGGCAGAATCCAGTCGCCGGCACCCGTCATGTTTTCAGTGAACTGGTACGGCGGCGCGACGCTAACCCACGAGAAGGCGAGTAGCGTCACCGTGATGCCGAAGTTTGAAGGATTGAAGAAGTGACGCGTGCCACGTTCGGCTGGAGCGCGCAAGAGGCACTTCGAGCAGATCGCGACGACGGAAGCGAAGATGACTGGTCCAAGTCTCTCGTTTGCGTAAAGCAGCATGGCGCACGCGAGCCCGGTGATGTGCGCCGAGAGGAGAAACTCGACAAACTTGCGCGGGCCGCCACCGAGGAACCTTAGCGGACGATGATTAAGACCCGCGTCGATGAATTCAAGCAGCAACTCGGCGCTGTAGGCGGAAGCCAGCGCCACGAGTGGCTGGGCCAACGACTGTTCGAAGCCAAAGAATGCATGGCCCAGGATGTTGAGAACAGTGATCGCGACGGCGAAGCGCCGCAAACCTCCGAGACGGTCCGCTCGATTGTTCATCTCATTTGCACTCATTGATGGCTCCCTTCTCACTACCGAGCAGCACTGTGTACCAACCGCCCGGCGCCAGTTGAATTGTTTCTTGTTGCACTCCGCGCGCGTCGCGCCAGCGCAGCTCTACGCTGATCAGATTGTTTCCCGCGACTTGGCCCAACCCAAACTGCAAGTCTGGACTGCGCTTGCCTGAATGTCCGTTACCGCCGTCAACCTGCTGCACGATTGGCGCGCGCCCGGACAGAACCACACGTGCTTCAGCGCCGATTGCCGGACGCGAAAGGATCGCGGTTCCACCACGACACACGCGCGTCTTCGACACGCTATCGCCGATAGGCAGACGGAGTCTGATCCCGAGCGACGCGCCCGCATTGCTCTCGTTGCGGTAGAAGTATGAAGTTCCCCACTGGTTCGCGACCGCGTAATCAAGACGTCCATCACCGTCAACGTCTGCTGTCGCGATTCCGCGCGTGAGCAACGGCTGGTCTAAGGAAAGCTGTGCGGCGATGTCGTGATAACGCCCATCCGGCGCGCGCACGAAGAAGAAATTGTGACCTTTGCCACTGATGTCATCGCCGGCTTGAAGCATGGGCCAACTGCGCGGATCGCGAAGTCGTTGGTCGTTGCCCATTACAACCTCGTGCAGCTCGGGCCAGCGATTGACGTTGCCTTTAAGGAAGCCCGTCGCCTGTAACGCCTCGAGCACGCCGTCGTTGTTGAAGTCGCCCAGCCGTGTGTCCCATCCCCAACCGCTGCGCGAAAGACCCAGCGACTCGCTGCGATCAATGTAGGGCGCAACGCCTTTCTTCATGAGCTCGATGTGGCCGGTGCTAAGAAAGACGAAATTACTCTCTTCGAGCCCGTACTCCTGCGTGATGTTGCTGACGTAGATGTCGGGCCAGCCGTCGCCGTTCAAATCGCCGAAGTCAACACCCATCCCTTTGTATGAATCGTGGCCGAGCACCTTCGACTTCGTTGTCGTCAACGATTGCCGTCCTTCCAACAACTCAAAGCGCGGGTGACCGTGTGTCGAGCGATTGTGCAGCAGGCGGTCCGGACCGAAGTCATTGGCGAAATAGATTTCGGGGAGCAAGTCGCCATCGAGATCAGTGGCGCCGATCGCGAGCGCCCAGCCTTGAGCGCTTTGCTGGTCAAGTGCGCCGTTAACTTCCTCGAATTGCCCCTGCGATTTCCAAAGAAGGAGATGCTTTTGTCCACCGTTTTGGGCCTTCGACATCGAGTCCTGCATCTGGTCGGCGATGTTGGACCGTGCGTCAAGGATGCGTGCGCCGTCAGGAAAGAAATTGCCGATGATCAAATCCGTGTGACCATCGCCGTCGATGTCTGCGAGTGTCGCGGCGTTCGTGTACCAGCGAGCGCCGCCGGGAACCAGTTCACTCTGCGTGTAGCTGCCGGCGTTGATCGAGGTGCGGTCGTGTTTGATGAAGGCGATTGGAGTCCGGCCCCAGTAATAAGCGAGCACGTCCTGGAGACCGTCTTCGTTGAAGTCTCCGGGCAGACAACCCATCGGCGCCATCGTCGCTTTGTCGTAAGGGAGATTGATCGGGTCGAGAGCGAATGGTTGATAGCGCGCGGGTGTTCCCGGCACTGGCGCGACGATGACCTTATCGATTCTCGTATCGACATAGCAGGCGTCGTTCGGCAGTCCGTCACCATCGAGATCGTTCAGCGCCACTGCTGCTCCCACGCTGGAGATCCAGGCGTCAACGCGTCGCAATGATGGATTGACGTCGCGCATTGTCCTTTGTGTTTCTCCGCTCAGTGTCGGCAATGGCGCGGCGCTGAAGTGGAATCCCTCGGCGAGTTTCGCTAACTCGGATTTCGAAGCCTCGGGTATGCGCGCGAAACCGTAGACTGCGAAGACAAGAAGGATCGCCGTCAACTTTGCAGCGTGTCGCCGGAATGTGATCATCATGTTCTATTAACTCCCAGTTGCGAATTTGTTCTGAATGCGGCGGCGCCACACTTCGTAAGCAGGCAATCCACCTTCTTCACGCAAGTCTTCCAGTGCCGCATCGGTGATTGCGGCAGTTTCCACAGCGGAGTGTCTCCAGATCAAACGGCAGATGTTTTCCGTGTGAGAGTTGAGATTCGTTGCACGCTGACGCGTCTTGGCGGCAAAGGCCACACCCTGGGCAAGCGACGGCAAATGTCGATTAGCTGCGACGCGCAATGATTCGATTCCGGTCCGATCGCAGCCACCGGCGTAAGCGCAAGCGAGGCCCACACCGCTCCACAGGTCGTTGTGTCGCGCAGTTGGAAAAGCATCGATCGCGTTCACGACTGCAGCGACGTCCGCACCTTTCACAAACCAAATGCTGCGACCGAGGCCTTGATCGAAAACACGGAGCGCATAACCGTGCAGGCGAGCGTGAATCGCCCGTCCTTCGACGTATTGGGGCCAATTGAAATAGCCTTCATGAAAACCGTAGCCATCGACTGCGAGGCAACCGAGTAGTGGATCAAGTTGGGCCAGGTGTGAGGTGACGCCTCGTCGCAAACGAGCGAGCGCCCACCCCAATCCAACATGCATCATGTAAATGTGAGGTTGGCCCAGGCGCTCGGTGAAAGTGCGCCAGCGGTCTTTTCGCCAGGGAGTGAGGCAGTCGAGGAGGGCCAACGCCATTGCCGCACCTTCGAAAGCAAACCCTCTTAAATCTGTTTCTACGAACGCGAGCCGGCGCGCGAGTGGACCAAACTCGGATTCCTCGAGCGCCGCATGATAGCCACTCAGAAAAACGATCCCGATTTGTTCGAGCCGCCGGCGCGACTCGTCGTCGCTCGCGCGGAAGCCGCGTTGAGCAAAGCTTGCCTCAGCCGGTGAAAGACCCAGGAAGCGTCTACGCGCCTGCCCGAGTAACGAAACTTTATCCGCACGCACCTGCATGTTCATTTATCCACGCTTTGACCCCATTTACCGACACTACTGCCCGTCCGGAGTCAAATGCTCCTCACAGGAGTGTCCACGTTGTCAGGATCTGGGCTCGACGATTGGCGGAGAGAAAATCCGGCGACAGAGGTCGGGAACGGCCGCCTGTCCAATCATCTGAATTAAGAGTGCAGAAAACAGTATGGCCCTCGCGCGCAGAAACCGGCGTGGCATTTTTGGAAACGCGGATGAACGCGGATGACGCCGATCAGATACTTAAGCAAGATTGAACAAGTAAAAGACTCGAAGGCGTGCTGAAATTCCTCGCACCGAAAAAACACGTTCGGACAAAAGTATTTCGTGAGGAGGAAAAAGATCGATGAAAAAGATCACACGGAGGCTTTACACAAAACCAGTCATGCTCGGCATGGCGTTCCTTGCGGGAGTAGCGCTGGTGATTGGCTTGTTCGTCACGTCGAAGAGCACGGCGGCGTTCAACTCGTTTCCAGTCGCAGCAGGGAACGACGAATTCGAGACCCCTGGCGATGGCTCAACGTTTCACGATTTTGGAGGCTCTCCCATACCCGCGGGCTTCTTCGGAACAGGTTCACTCGCGTACGCGAAGCTTGTGCCTCTCCAGGGCGTTCCTCTGGGACCAGGGAGCAATGTTGACACAGTCATCGAGCGAGCGTCAGCTGTCTCAGCTCCGGGCGGCAGCACGGGGATCACGATGACAGCACTTTCTCTAAAAGCCACAACCCCGATCACCGTCACCTACCAAAACAACTCGACAGAGACCTGGGACATGTTCGTAGGCCTGTCCATTTTCAAAACTTCGGGCGGTTCGATGACAATCAACGCCACCACTTTCGACTCGACGCTGAAGGTCTGGCCGAGATTCACTTTCAAGCGCATACCCGACGGGTTAACGAAAGTGTTCGACACCGGCAGCGATTCGGGGCTCACCGCTCAGTCGGCCGATAGTGGCCTGGCGGCGACTCAGTCAGCCGTGGAACTGGATGATCGGGTCGGCGTGATCGAACCCGCTCCCGCACCACTACCCGCGCCATGTCCCGTCGCGACAATCAGCGATTCCCAAGTCAGAACCTTAAGCGCTACCACCACCGCTGCGGCCACCACTTCCTGCGCACCGGTCACACTGAGTTCCGTCAACTCACCGTGGGGACCCTGCGCTCCTAATACATTCTGCATCACGGTGCCGATCACCGAGGAGGAGCGATGGGCGCGCCATAGACCAAAACCAAAAGCCCAGGTTCAACAAGGCGTTGCCGAGTAATCGTCTCAGACTAGCCGGCATCTCGATCTACCAGCACTCCTCCCAAATGCCCTGGTCAACTGACCTCACCCGCGGTTCCGATTCGGAGTCGCGGGTGAGGATTTACAGTCTATGGCCACAGTAATAGAATCTCGATCCCCCGCATGACGAAATGATCCAGTCTTTTAAATCCTCCGGTTCGGGATGGCTTTGCACGACAAGTCGTTGTTCTGGGATTTCTCTGTGCAATCTCTGTGTGCTCTGTGTCTCAGTGGTGTGGTTTTACTCGGAATTCATCAACCACAGAGACACAGAGCACACTGAGGTTGCACAGAGAAGAGCGCGATCGAGATTTTTTGTGCAAGCCGGTTCGGGATCGACTCTACGATGTGCAATCGTGGCCTCACTGCTGCTGAGCGCGGCGGTCGATATTGCCACCGCACAACAGGAACTCATCATTAGCCAGCCAATCGCGCGCGAAATGCGAGGCGGCGAACAGCACACGTATCAAGTAAAACTAAATGCCGGCCAGTATCTGCGCATCGTGGCGGAGCAGAAGGGCATCGATGTCGTGTTGTCGTTGTCAGGAGTGGACGGAAAACCGCTTCTCGAAGTGGATAACAACCTGAGTGGCACGCGCGGCATGGAAGTGGTTTCGCTGGTTGCGGAAATCAGTGGTACTTATCAATTGAATGTGCGCTCCCTCGAGAAAGATGCATCGGCTGGACGATACGAAATACGGATCGAGGATCTGAGGACTGCCACTGACGCAGACCACAAACGTGTGGTCGCCGAGCGTTCCTACTTCGCGGGTGCAAAACTCCAGGCCGAAAGGACTGGCGATGCGTGGCGCAAGGCGGTGGATCAATACGGCGAGACGTTGCGTCTGATGCGTGAAGCGGGTGACCAGCGCGGCGAAGCCATGACGCTCACCAACGTCGGTACGATTTACAACTTTCTTGGCGAGCCACAAAAAGCGCTCGAAAATCTTAACCAGGCACTCACTGTCTGGCGTGCGATTGGTGACCGTCATTTAGAAGCAATCACCCACACGATCAACGGCAGGGTTTACTACGCGCTCGGCGAGCCGCAGAAGGCGCTCGAGTCTTGCGGTCTCGCGCTTCCGGTCATGCGCACAGTTGGAGATCAGAGCGGCGAGGCAGCCACGTTCACACAGATGGGCACGGTTTACAGATTGATAGGCGAGCCGCAAAAGGCGCTCGAGCATTACGCGCAGTCGCTGCCTTTGGTTCGCGCCGTGGGTGACCGCCGCAATGAAGCGACAGTTCTCAACAACATGGGGACGGTATACAGCCTTTTGGGTGATTCACCGAAGGCGTTTTATTACTTCGAGCAGGTGCTTCCCCTCGTGCGTGTGACGGGTGATCGCCGGGTTGAGACCGCGGCGCTTACCAACATGGGAATCATGTACACGCTTTCTGACGATCCAAAAAAGGCGCTCGAATACCTCAACCCCGCACTCGCGATCGCGCGCGAGCGTAACGACCGCAGGACAGAGGCTGCGGTGCTCACGCATACGGGAACTGCTTACAGCGCTTCGGGAGATAAGAGTAAGGGACTTGAATATCTGGAGCGTGCACTCCAACTAAGAGTGGCCGTGAGTGATCGCCCGGGCGAGGCGATTACGCTCAACCATCTTGGACGCGCTTTCGCCAAATGGAAGGAACCGCAGAAGGCGCTTGAATACTACGGTAAAGCGCTACCTATTTGGCGTGCTGTTGGTGATGGCAACGGGGAAGTTGCGGCCCTTTACGGAATGGCGCGCGCCGAAGCCGATCGCGGTGATCTTCAACGTGCGAATCAACTGACCGAAGCGGCGCTTCCAATCATCAACACACTACGCACCAGGGTCACCAGTCCGGATCTACGCGCTTCTTACTTCGCCTCCGTACAGGATTTATTCAAGCTGCGCATTGATCTTCTGATGCAGCTTCATCGACGCGAACCAGCAGCCGGGTTTGACGTTGCCGCGTTGAAGACCAACGAGCAGGCGCGTGCGCGCAGCCTGATCGACCTGTTGGCCGAATCGAGCGCCGATATACTTCAGGGCGTCGATCCCGCTTTGCGTGCGCGCGAACGTTCGTTGCAACAGATGCTCAATGCTGAAGCGGATCGACAGATACGCTCATTCGGCAGCCGGCGCAAGATAGAGGAGTTGTTGACGCAGCTTGATGTGATTGAGGCTGAGTTGAAAAACAATAGTCCGCGCTACGCAGCGTTGACACAGCCCGCGCCGCTTGGTCTAAAGGAGATCCAAACCGCAGTAGTAGATAATGAGACGTTGTTGCTGGAATACTCGTTGGGCGAAGAGCGTAGTTATCTCTGGGCGGTGAAAAAGAATTCGTTTTCGAGTTACGAGCTGCCGTCACGCGCCGTGATCGAAGCGGCAGCTAGACGTTGTTATGACCTCTTAACCGCGCGTAACCTTTATGTGAAGTTTGAGACAGCGGATGAGAAGCGGGAGCGTGTGCGAAAGGCTGACGCTGAGTATCCGAATGCGGCCGTGGCTTTGAGCGATATGCTGCTTGGACCAGTCGCGGCACAGTTAGGACGAAAGCGGCTGCTCGTTGTTCCTGATGGGGCGTTGGAGTATTTGCCGTTTGCTGCGCTAACGGTTCCGGACGCGCGCCAATATGTGCCGCTCATGGTCGAGTACGAAGTGACGAGCATTCCGTCGGCATCGACGCTCGCAGTGCTCAGACAGGAGCTCAAAGGGCGCGCGCCGGCTGAGAAAGTCGTTGCTGTGTTCGCAGATCCCGTGTTCGACAAGTCTGATGATAGGGTTTCGGGAAACATGAGTCGTGTCGCGGGCGGGCATCACGGAGCGCCGGCTGCGGATGACGCCGTGGCTTTACAGCGACTTCCTTATACGCGACAAGAAGCAGAGGCGATCCTCGCGCTCGCGCCTGCAACCGGTCGAAAAGCTGCGCTCGGCTTTGAAGCGAATCGTGCGGCGGCGATGAGCGATGATCTGATCAAGTATCGCATCATACATTTTGCGACCCATAGCATTCTTGACAGCATGCACCCGGAGCTTTCGGGTATCGCGCTTTCGATGTTGGACCGCCAGGCAAAGCCGCAGAATGGTTTTCTGCGCGCGCATGAGATCTTCAATCTCAGGTTGGGGGCTGAGCTCGTGGTGTTGAGTGGTTGTCGCACGGGGCTCGGCAAACAGGTGAAGGGCGAAGGTGTCTATGGGATGACGCGTGGTTTCATGTACGCGGGTTCAAAGCGCGTGGTGGTGAGTCTTTGGGACGTGCAGGACCAGGCCACGGCGCGGTTAATGTCGGATTTTTATCGCGGACTGCTCGGTCCAAAACGAGTATCCACAGCCGCAGCGCTCAGGGCCGCGCAAATCGCGATCTGGCGTGAAGGACGCTGGTCCGCACCTTACTACTGGGCCGGCTTCGTCCTCCAGGGCGAGCCTAAATAGGCCACAAAAAGGCACAAAATGGTTACAAAAAGCTCAGCAGCGGGGGCAAGCCCCTCTTCCTGACTTGTTCTTTTTTCATGTGTCATAGAGGAATGAACAAGTCAGGAAGAGGG
>DATFDT010000085.1:0-21289 GCA_035251975.1 Pyrinomonadaceae bacterium
CACGGAGGGCCGCCCCTACAGTTGTTTCCAAGTAGAGTTCACTTGTGCCGAGGTTTCTCAGCCGCTACCTTCCACTTATTGCCTGGCTCGTATTTATTTCTTTCGCTTCCTCTGACAACCTCAACGCCGGAAACACGTCGCGCATTATTGGACCACTGATCCTCTGGTTGTTTCCGAGCACGAGTCCGGAAAGTCTCGCCATCGTTAATGTCATCACGCGCAAGATTGCGCACTTTACTGAATATGCAATCCTCGGATTCTTAGCCGCGCGCGCGTTTCGCACCTCGCCACACCCGACGATTAAACAACGATGGTTTTTGATCTGTGTTGCGCTGGTGGTTGTATATGCGCTTATGGACGAGTATCACCAGAGCTTTGTCCCGAGCCGCACGGCTTCGATTTTCGACAGCCTGATTGACATGTCCGGTGGCTTGACGGCTCTGATTATCGTCTGGAAAAGGACCGCAGCTAACACCCACGAACGCGGATCTGTATAATCTTTGCTGGTTTGAATCCTGCTCAGAATGAGGTTTGCAAATGGGAATACTTGATCGACTCAGCCCCAGCTCACAGTTTATCGAAGTAATCGAGTGGCTTGACGACTCGACAAACACACTCCTATACCGCTTTCCGGTAAAGGATCAGGAAATCAAAAACGGCGCGCAGCTAATCGTTCGCGAATCGCAGGCCGCGGTTTTTGTTTACGAGGGCCAGATCGCCGATCAGTTTCCTCCCGGCCGCTACACCATCGACGGCGGCAACACGCCAATCCTCTCGAAGCTGGGCGCCTGGAAGTACGGCTTCAACTCGCCGTTCAAAGCTGAAGTTTACTTTGTAAACACGAAGCAGTTCACCGACCTGAAGTGGGGCACGCCCAATCCAATCATGATGCGCGATACGGATTTCGGCATGGTGCGTCTGCGCGCGTTTGGTATCTACTCGATTCGCGTTTCGGATCCGCAGGCGTTTATCAAAGAAGTTGCCGGCACGAATGCGCGCTTCATTACTGAAGATGTCGAAGGACAATTGAAACGCACGTTGGTTGGCGGCTTCAGTGACGCGCTCGGTGAGTCGAAGATCGCTGCGCTCGATCTCGCATCGAATTACGACGAGCTCGCGAAGTTCACACGCGTCAAGCTAAATGAAGAGTTCAAGACGTTCGGACTCGAGTTGACGAAGTTCATCATTGAGAACATCTCGCTACCGCAGGAAGTCGAGGCGGCGATGGACAAGCGCACTTCGATGGGCGTGATTGGCGACGTCGGACGTTACGCGCAGTTTCAAGCGGCGGACGCGATGCGCGATGCGGCGCAGAATCCCGGCGGTGGCGCGGGCACTGGAGTTGGTCTCGGCGCCGGGTTCGCGCTCGGCAATGCGATGGCTGGCGCGATGAATAATGCGATGCAGCAGTCGAATCAGAGTGGCGCCCAAAGCAGCAGCTCACAGGGTGCAGCCCCCGCAGGCGTCGCGTGTCCGAAGTGTGGTCACCAAAACGCGCCTGGCGCGAAGTTCTGTGTGGAATGCGGCGAGAAGCAAGGCCCAGCAACTTGCGCGAATTGTCAGGCGGAGTTGACTCCGGGCGCCAAATTCTGCAACGAGTGTGGGCAGAAAGTTTAGAGACGCGGATTAACGCGGATAATGTTCAAAGGGTTGACACGTCCACGCCGGGTTGTGATAACGGGAATGGGGTGTGTCACCCCGTTGGGCATTGGCCGCGAAGCGTTTTGGAGCGGACTCGTAACCGGCAAGAGCGGCGTTCGCAGAATCGAGGCTTTCGATCCGTCGAGTTTCTCGGTTCAGATCGCCGCTGAAGTTCCCTCATTCGACTGGCAGTCGCAACTCAATCCAAAAGATCGCAAACACGTTCCGCGCACAGTTCCCTTGGCGCTCGCGGCCGCACGTGAGGCGCTCGAAGATGCGCGAATCTTTGCTAACGATCTATCTCTAGACGACCGGCGGGCTTTCGGAGTAGAGCTCGGAACGGGCGGTGGTGGTCTAGCCTTCACTGAACAGCAGTACGAATACTGGTACGTTGGTCCAACCAGCAAAGCGAGCGTCTACACAATTCCCGCTTCGACGCACGGCGGACTCTCGAGTGAGTTGTCGATGGCGTTTGGCCTGCGCGGTCTGTCGCACATCGTCTCGACTGGTTGCACGAGCTCCACTGATGCGATGGCTTACGCCGCACAGCACATCGCACTCGGTCGCCAGGACGTGATGCTCACCGGCGGCGTGGACGCACCGATTGCTCCAGGCATTCTCGCGGCATTCAATCTGATGACGGTGTTGACCAACGAGTGGAACGATGAGCCGCATCGTGCTTCGAGACCGTTCTCGCGCAATCGTTCCGGAATCGTTCTTGGCGAAGGTTCGTGGATTTATGTTTTCGAAGAACTCACGCATGCTCTCAATCGCGGCGCGCAGATTTACGCGGAAGTGATCGGCTACGGCTCGACGTGCGACGCCTATCATCGCGTGCGACTCGCTGAAGATGGTGACGAGCCGGCGCGTGCCATGAGCCTGGCGCTCAGAGACGCCGGCTGCTCGCCAAAAGATCTCGACTACGTGAACCTCCACGGCACCTCCACTTTGCTCAACGATCGTATTGAAACGAGCGCGTTGAAGCTCGCGTTTGACGGGCAAGCGGCGCGGATTCCGATGTCGGCGACGAAGTCGCAGATCGGTCATCCGCAGGGCGCGAGTGGCGCCGCCGGTCTGTCTGCCGCGCTCTGTGCGATGCATACAAACAAGATCCCGCCAACGATCAACCTCGACGAGCCTGACCCTGATTGTGATCTCGATTACGTTCCCAACGAAGCGCGTGAAGCGCGCGTAAGGATCGCGCTCTGCAACTGTATCGGCTTCGGCTCGAAGAACAGCGCGATCGTGGTCCAACAGCCCGACAATTAGTAAGAGGCATTGATCCTCGTCCAACATGCTCGACAAATTCAAGCAGCGCAGCCAAAGACTCGAACACATCGACACCGGTAACTACACGGCAGCTGAGTATGAAGACTGTATTAGCGAGCTTCAGTTCGTGAACCGTTGGATGGGCGACGCGCACAGTCTGAAGGCGACGCTCCTTCGCGAGATCGAATCGCAATCGGTGACGAGCTTTTCGATTCTCGACATCGGTGCTGGATCAGGTGAGTTGTTGCGTGTGGCCGCGACCTGGGCGAGGCAAACAAATCGGCAGTTTAGTGCCGTTGGACTGGAGCTGAATGAGCGTATGGCTGAGTCGATCCTTGAAGAATCGGAGCGTTTTGATGAGATCAGCTCAGTGCGTGGCGATGCTTTGAAGCTTCCGTTTGCTGAGGCAGAGTTTGATTATGTGATGTGCTCGCTGTTTACGCATCACCTTCTCGACGAGCAGGTCGTCCAGGTTCTTCGTGAGATGAGCCGCGTAGCGAAGCGCCGCATATTCGTGATCGATCTTCATCGGCATCCGGTGGCGTATTTACTTTACACAACGCTCGGCAAGATCGTTTTGCACAATCGACTGTTACGACATGATGGAGCGTTGTCGATACTGCGCAGTTTTAAGCGTGATGAGTTGCTTGAGTTGGCCCAACGCGCGAATTTGCGCGATGTTCGAGTGGAGCGACATTTCCCGTACCGGCTCGTGCTAAGCGCCGCCGCGCGTGCAACCGTGCAATTGCCGGACGCGGAAGTTCGTTCAAGTCGCGCCGCGTGAGGACGGGTGGCCACGGAGGGCCATCCCTACAGTTGTTGCTCATCTGGCGCGCCCAATGAAGTTGCTTGATCGACTACAACTGTAGGGGTGGCCCTCCGTGGCCACCCGTTGCGAATATGCTTAATAACTTCGACGTGATCATTGCGGGTGCCGGGCCGGCGGGGTCGAGCGCGGCGATACATCTGGCGCGCAAAGATTTCCGCGTGCTTCTCGTCGAACAGAAGAAATTTCCACGCCCAAAACTCTGCGGCGAGTTCATCTCACCCGAATGCCGGCGACACTTCGAAACACTCGGCGTCTCGGGCGCGATGACCGACTCGGATCCCGCATCGATCACGGAAACGGTTTTCTATTCATCTCGCGGACACCACGTCACGATCCCGAGCACATGGTTTGGTGGACCTGCCGCGCTCGGATTAAGCCGCGCCGTGATGGATAACAACCTTCTGCGACGAGCACAGGAATGTGGCGTCACGGTTATCGAAGGCGCAACGATCACCGAACCGCTCATTGACAAAGACGCAGTCCGCGGCGTCAGGCTAAAGCTCAACAGCGACGAGCTACAGCACACCGCGCCAATAACGATCGACGCCACCGGACGCGCGCGCATCCTCACCAGAAAACTCCACACCGGCGAATCGAAGTCAAAAGCAAAACTGATCGCCTTCAAAGCACACCTGCGAAACACGCGCGTCGCTCCTGGCGCCTGCGAGATCTACTTTTACCCGGACGGTTACGGCGGCCTCAGCAGCGTCGAAGGCGACGTCAGCAATCTCTGCTTCATCATCTCCGCAGAACAAGTAAAACGTCACCACTCAAACCCCGACCTCGTGATGCGCGAGATGGTGATGAAGAACCGTCGCGCCGCTTACACACTCGAACACGCACAACCCGAATCCGAATGGCTGAGCGCTTCGTGGGAGCGGTTTGGCCGTCAGCAGCCGAGCCCGGCTAAAGGTCTGCTGGCGATCGGCGACTCAGCGGCGTTCATCGATCCTTTCACCGGTAGCGGAATGTTGATGGCGCTTGAAAGCGGCGCGCTCGTGGCTGACGTAATCAATCATTGTCGTAACGATCTGGACGCAGTAGAGGCTGACTATACCGCCGAGTATCTGCGGAAGTTTGACTCTCGACTGCGGATTTCCGGTTGGCTACGTCGTGCCGCGTTCAAACCCCGCCTCGCCGGAATCGGTATAGCCCTGTGTGGCGCCAGCAAACACTTCCGCAGCCGCATTGTCCGCGCGACCCGCTCTTCCTTCAATCCGGCTTAGATCCTTGTAAATCCCTGTTAACTAAACTCCTTGCCACGTTCACTCTTTTACTGTAAAAAGGCTGAGCCAGTGGTGTCTCTCAGGTATCGTCGCTATCCCAGAGCACGTGACCCACGGCGGCGAAAGTTACTCCCACTATTTACGATTTGACCGCGCGAATTCCAGAGCCGCGAAAACTAAAGGAGAAACGACGATGTTGGTATCGTTAACGTCCCGGCTTAACGGATCATTTCAAATCCCCTGTTTGTTGTTGCTCTTACTTCTTTCCGCCCCAGTCGCCTTCGGACAGGCACAGTCGAACGCTGCCGATCTGCAAGGCACCGTAAGAGACGCGACAGGCGCCGTCGTAGCGAACGCAACCGTGACGGCTCGCAATCCGGGCACGAATTTTTCGCGCTCTGCAACCACCAACGACGAGGGTTTCTATCGCATCATCAACGTCCCACCCGGCGACTATGAAGTGACTGTCGAAGCGACGAACTTCAAAAAAGCGGTCTTACCAAAAGTCACTGTAACTGTGGGCCAAGCCGCCGAGTTCAACGTCTCGCTCGAGCCGGGACAGATCAGTGAAAGCGTCACTATTTCCGATGCGACGTCTGAAATTGTGGAGTCAGACAAGACCGCAGTCGCGACCACAATCGACCAGCAGCGCATCAACAATCTTCCGATCAACGAACGAAACTATCTCGCGTTTGCACTGACGACTTCGACAGTCGGACGCGACAACGGTCGTCCGATTGGACCAGCGCCCACGACGGGTTTGAACTTCGGCGGCCAGCGCGGTCGCTCAAATCTCGTGCAGGTCGATGGTGCTGACAACACCGACAACTCCGTCAACGCCTCGCGTTCGACAGTCAGTCAGGAAGCAGTGCAGGAGTTTCAGGTCGTCACGAATTCGTTTGCGCCTGAGTTTGGACGTTCCGCCGGCGGCGTGGTGAACGTCGTTACCAAGTCAGGCACGAACGAGCTGCATGGCAATATCTTCGGGTTCCTGCGACACCGCAGCTTCCAGGCGCGAAATGCTTTTGCGCCGATCGAGGATCCGGCGTTCACGCGCGCGCAATACGGAGCCACACTCGGTGGTCCGCTGGACAAAGGCCGCACGTTTTTCTTCTGGGCTTTCGAACAACGACGACGAAACGAGTCTGGCTTCTTCACGAGCAACGTGGCCCAGGGCTTAACCGGCTCTGCAACCATTCCGGTGATTGCCGGTCTCAATCCGATCGCTCGAACGTTCAATAACATCACGCCACAACAGGCTGCGTTCATCAATTCACTGGTTGGATCGGGTAACGCGACGGCGATCTGCGGCGCGCGTGCGTACGGTTTCTTAGCTTCGAGTGGTGGCACGACGGCGTTGACCGGCTCCAACCCGTTGATCTCGCCAAACGATGGCAGCCTCTGTCCGGCGATCAGTCCAATACTTCCCGGCCAGATTGGATCACGCTTTATTCTTTCCGGCGCGCCCGTGCCTATTGGAACTACAAACGCCGCGGGACAGTTCATCGCGTTTAGACCTTTGAACAATCTTCAGCGAGTCTTTCCTGTAACTGAGCGAACAACATTCAACTCATTTCGGCTGGATCATTTAATTACGCCAAGTCACCAGTTCAGCTTCCGTTTCGGTTACAACCCGAGCGAAATCACCGGCATTCAGGTCGAATCACAAAACCAGTCGTTAGGCCAAAACGACTTCTCGCGCACTGGTATCCAGACCCTGAAGGACTCATCGGCGGTCGCGACACTGACTTCAACGCTATCCACGAATGTCGTCAACGAAGCACGCTTCAATTTCGGCGGGCGCAAAGCGACTTTCAAATCACAGAACGGCGACGCAGTGGCCTTCAACATTTCCGGTACGGCATTCATCGGTCGCGAGCTCTTCTCGCCGGTGCTGCGTACGGAAACTCGCTACGAGTTCACTGACAACGTGAACGTCGTGATGGGCAATCACAGCTTCAAGTTTGGCGGCGACTATGCTTCCGTCCGCATTCCTGAGGCGATCTTCGAGCTCAACTTCGCTGGTCTTTTCAACTTCGGTGGACTCTCAGCAGCGACATTGAACCCAGCCTTTGCCGGTGCGCCTGACTTCACGCCGGTGCAACAGTACGGACTCGGATTTCCGGCCAACTTTATTGAAGGTTTCGGCAATCCCGTCAGCAGTATCGGCAATAAGCCGATGGCATTCTTCGCGCAGGACTCGTGGAAGGTACGTCGCAACCTGACGATTAACTACGGTGTTCGTTACGACTATGAATTGACTGAGCAGATCCCAACCCTGCCGCTAACCGATCCGCTGTCGGGAATCCAGCTAACAGCCGACCAGGTTCTCGCCGCGCAGGATGCGCTGGGTGTGCAACAGGGCTTCCCGCGTGACAAGAACAACTGGGCGCCGCGTCTTGCGGTGGCGTGGGATCCGTGGGGCGATGGCAAGACTTCGATTCGTGGCGCGTTTGGTCTCTTCTATGATCACCCGTTGCTCGCGATTGCATTCAATTCTGACATCGCTGACGCAGTGCAACAGCAACAAGGCATTCTGACGCCGGGCAGTCCCGCGCAAACCGCCTTGCTCAACGCCGTGCAGGTGTTTCAGGGAACAGTTTGTCCTCCGGGTGGACCAGTAACACCGATTTGCCCTGCCGGTGTCGTGACGCCAGGTGTCGCCGCGGGAGCGCAATATCAATTCGGTCGCCAGCGATTTAACGATCAGACGTTCCCGGGTTTTGGTCCAGTGCTTCCGTTCACGCTGCACGTGCAGAAGGACTTCGAATACGCATATGCGAACCAGGGCAACTTCACGGTCGAGCGTGAGATCACGAAAGACATGACGGTGACGGGTAGTTATATCTTCGTCGGCGCGCATCATCTGCCGCACCCGCTCGATGTCAACGCGCCGCGAACGGATCTGCAAATCCAGAACTTCCGGCGTCTCTCGGGACGCAATCCCACAAACACGACGGAAGCCGTGGCGTTCTCGATCCCGACTTCCGGGGCGCCGTGTCCGTTTGGCATACCGCTCCAGTGTTTCACTTTGGCAGCGCCGACCGGGGCGGCCGCGTACCCGAACGCCGGTCAAACGTTCGCCATCATCGTGCCGGGAATGATCACCGCGCCGATTACGAATCTCGGCAGCCGCATCGTCAACGCTGCCGTGGCAAACTTCTTCAGACCGAGTGCGCCTAACTACTTCCTGGCCCAGGCGCTTTCAGGTGGTTTGGTAAGTCCAGCGGTGCTGAACGGAGCACTCGCCGGATCGCTGCGCACGCCCGGCACCGTGTCGCCGTTCGGTTCGATCAACGCGCAAACGTCGGACGGCAATTCGCTCTACAACGCATTGAACGTCGACGTGAAGAAGCGCTTCTCGAATAACTTCCAGTTCCTTGCGTCGTACACATGGTCACACTCGATCGACGATTCGTCTGACCTGCAAACGCTTTTGCTGCCGCAGGACAATCGAAACTTCGGCGCTGAGCGTGCTGACTCGCTTTTCGATCAGCGTCATCGCTTCGTGTTTAGTGGCGTGATTGCTTCGCCGAGCAGTTGGGCCAAGGAGAGTGGTTTCTATCGCGCGCTCTCGAACTTCACAGTCGCGCCCATCTTCGAGATCTCATCAGGCCGTCCGTTCAACATCCTGAGCAACCAGGACACGAACAACGACCAGTCGAACCAGACCGATCGTCCCACAGTGCTCGACGATGGAACGCTGTGTGTGGCTGGCACGCCGGGCTGTGCGCCGGTGATTACGAACGGCGTGTTTACGAGTGGTAGTTTGGCCCGCAATTTTGGTCTGACGCACCGTTACGTTTCGCTCGATCTGCGCGTAGCCAGATTGGTGCCGATTGGTGAGCGCGTCCGGTTGGAGTTGATTGCGGAAGGCTTCAATCTATTCAACCGCTTCAACGAGGCTGCGGCTTCGCCGTTCATCGATGACGTGCGGGCGTTCAACCTGCGCGCCGCCAATGGCCGCTATTACAGCCGCCCCACCGCCGCCTTCGACCCGCGGCAGTTCCAGTTTGGGCTGAAGCTGAATTTCTAACCTTTGCTCACGCCATCCACAGATTACGCAGATCTGTGTAATCTGTGGATAAGGCACAACTCAAATCCTCTCCCCGGCATCCGAAGGGCTTAGTCTGTAGTTAGCTGGTAGTCTGAGCTTTCAAACTGTTCCTCTCCCGAATACAATCATACGCACTATGTGTCGACTTACGCTTGTTCAACGCTTTATCACCGTCAGCGCCATATTTTTACTGGCAAACTCTGCGATTCTGGCACAAACGACCCGGCCGAGACGCACAAACAAGCAGCCTGCGCAAACGACCAAAACCCCTGCCGATGATCCGCTCCTGAGACCGGAACCGCAGCCCTCGCCGACAGCGCGAAGAACCAGCTCGAGCGATTCGTTGCTCGATGTGCAGCCCGTTCGGCCAGTAGCGAACACCGTCGCACCCGCCGACACGAAACACGCATATCTTCTGCTCGAACAGAAACAATTTGCGGCCGCCGCCAAGGAAGCCAGAGAGCTCGCAGAGTCGCATCCCAACGATCCCGAGGCGTGGAAGATCGCCGGATTCGCAGAGTTGAATCTAAAGCAGTATGCGGAGGCGGCGAAGGATCTCGAGAAAGCAGTCCAGCTACAGCGCAATGCGAAGCAGGAGGATCCAAATACGGAGAGCGCTCTCGGACAGGCGTACGTTCTTTCCGAAAAATATCAGGAAGCGCTACCGCTTTTGACTGCGGCGATTAATCGTAATCCGAATCAGCCCGATTCGATGTTGATCTACTACCGCGGAATTTCAGAATACAAGACGGGCAAGGTCGCGGATGCTGAGAAGAGTTTCAACCAGGTCGTCAAACTCAATCCGAAAGACTCGTTGTCGCTCTTCTATCTCGCACAAATCGGGCTCGCAAAGAACGACCTTGACGGTGCGATCGCAAATCTGAATCGAGCGACAGTTAACGACGCGCGCCTGACAGGCGCGTGGACGCTTTTGACGTCGGCTTACCTGCGTCGTGCAGCGACGAGCACTGATCAGGCGAAAGCCGATGCTGACTACATCAGCGCCGTACGTGCCGGCGAGGGTTTGATCAAGTTAAGAACTGACGCCGAGGCAGTCACGCTTTTCGGACAAGCCTTGATCGGTTCGAAACAGTATGCACGCGCCGCAGGCGTGCTCGAACGCGCGACCACTGCGCCGGATGCGTCTGGCGTGACGTTTTACCTGCTGGGTGTGGCCCACTCACGCGCGCAGGCTTTTCCGAAGGCGATCGCGGCCCTCGAATCAGCCGCGCAGAAAACGCCTAACGACGTGAATGTCTATCGCGAGCTCGGCTACGCGTATGAAGTCATGAAGCAGTATCCGAAGGCGCTGGCTGCGTATCAGAAAGGCTCCAGCTTAGCGCCGTCAGATCCTGATCTGAAGGAATCAATCGAACGCGTCAAACCGTTCGCGAAATAGATGAGTGGCTTGCCCGGGACAGCGAGGGCGTTTGCGACATATTCTCTGGTGCCGTATCTCGGCATCCTGTTCTGTCCCGGTGCGGTCGTGCTCGGCACGGTCGGTGTAGTTAGATCTTATCGTTCACAAGAAGTCAGCGACGACTCGTCTCGCCGCATCTGTTACGCAAGCACGATAGTTGGAGTTGTTGTAACTGCAGTTCAGTTGTTGCTCTGGTGGGTTCTCTACCAGGCGCCAATGTGGGCAAATCAAATCTGATCGTTTTAAGGAGAATGCAATGAAAATCATTTCCACAGTGCTCCTTTTGGGAGCTTTGCTCACCGGCGCGTATGCGCAACGTCCACGCTCCATGGATCCTCAACCGGAGGCGAAACCGGCCCCCACCGCCCCGAAGCCCGCCCCGGCCCCGAAGACGGTCAAGGCAAAATATGAGGGGGGAGTGTTTGGCTACAACAAGACGATGGAAGGCACGTTGACGTTTGACGACTCGAACAATCGTCTCCTCTTCAAAGACAAGAAGCCACCGAAAGAGATCTCGATTCCGTACGAGGCAATCACTTCGGCTTTTTCAGATTCGAAAAAGGTACAACCCGCCGCCGCCACCGTGGCCCAGAACGTTCCGTCGATCTATTCACTACCGGCGCGTTTTATCAAACACAAGGTTCGTTACCTGACACTGCAATACAGCGATCCGGATTCGAAAATTTCGGGAATCACGAGCTTCAAGATCAGTGACAAGGACTTGCTTGAATCAGTGCTGGTCACGCTTGCAGAAAAGACCAACATGACGCTTCGGGGGGACATTTACGTTAAGAAGAAACCCGAAGCCTCCAGCAAAGCCACCCCATAAGTTAGTCACAAAAGGCACAAAGAAGAACACAAAAGGCACAAAGCACATTAGCTGATGGTTGGTCGCTCGATGTATTGAGCGAGATCACTTCACTAATAGCTTGTGCCTTTTGTGTTCTTCTTTGTGCTTTTTGTGGTCAATTACGGCTGTGCGACTTACGACGACACTCCATTCCAGACCATGCGGTGGAAGAGGTCGTCCATCTGTTCGGGTGATTCGCGCATGCCGCGGTCGAGCCACCACGCCAGTAGCGACAGCAGTGCGCCCGCGTGTGTGAACGCGATTGCGGGAAGCTCGTCGGCGGGAATTGATTTGCTGCGAGGTAATTCGCAGAGCCGCCGCTCTATCCCGCGCGCAAAGTGCCCGCGCGCAAGTTCCATGTTCTCCTGAAACTTGCCCGACTTAACGAGCGCTTTGTAAAACGGTTGCACGTCCGCGAGATGCGTGAAGAACTCCTTCACCGGAAACACGCGATCCGATTTATCACCATGCGCCGAGAGCGCCATCGAGAGTGCCTCAAAAAACTCCTCCGAGTCGCTCATCAACAGGTCGTCCTTGTCGCTGTAATGCGTGTAGAAAGTTGAACGACTGACGTGCGCACGGTCCAACACCTCCTGGACCGTGATCGTTTCGAACGGTTTCTCCAGCATGAGCGCGATCAGCGCATCGCCCAGCGCGTCGCGTGTTCGACGCACGCGAGCATCAGTCTTCTTGTTCGATCCGGCCAGAGGCAGGTGTTGGTTCTTGGACATTCGTTACCTCTTTGTTCGATTACGACCCGCGCGGCCATCATAACGCTGGACAGAAGTGTTCTGATCTGAAAAATACACGCGAACAATTATGATCTCCTTAAACCACGTCTCCAAAACTTACGAAACACCGGCGGGCAAATTCGCGGCGCTAAAAGACATCGATCTCGAGATTCGACCGGGCGAGTTTGTCGGCGTTGTCGGCAAATCAGGCAGCGGCAAGTCGACACTACTCAACATGGTCGCCGGCATCGATCGTCCTTCGTCGGGCTCGGTCGCAGTCGCGGGCACAGAGATCCACGCGCTATCAGAAAACAAACTGGCGGCGTGGCGCGGGCGAAATGTCGGCTTCGTGTTCCAGTTTTTTCAACTGCTGCCCACGCTGACTGCAGCCGAGAACGTCATGCTGCCAATGGACTTCTCGAAGACGATTCCAATGCGCGAGCGTCGGAAACGCGCGGTTGAGCTGCTTGATCTTGTGGCGGTCAGGAGCCATGCGGACAAACTGCCGGCAACGCTTTCCGGCGGCGAGCAGCAGCGCGTCGCGATCGCACGGGCACTCGCAAACGAGCCGCCGCTGGTCCTCGCGGACGAGCCGACAGGCAATCTCGATTCGATCACGGCGACTGAGATTCTCGATCTCTTTCGCAACATGGCGAATCGCGGGATCACGGTCGTCATCGCTACTCACGAGGCCGACATCGCGCGCGTGATCGATCGCAAGATCGAGATCTTGGACGGAACACTAGTTCACTCATGACAACACTCTGGCGCAAAGCTATTCGTGACTTTTGGCAGGAACGCGCGCGCACCGTGCTCGTCGTGCTCGCGATCGCGCTCGGCATCTCGGCGTTCGCGGCGGTGTTGTCGTCATACGCGATACTCACGCGCGAGCTCGATCGCGGATACCTGGAAACGAACCCGGCCTCGGCAGTGCTGCGCGTCGATTCGCTCGACAACGATCTCGTCAAGGCGATTCTGCAAAATCCCGAAGTGAGCGACGCCGAACCGCGCCGCACAATCGGCGGCCAGATTAAGGCTGGTCCAGTGCAATGGCGCAACTTGATTCTGTTTGTAGTCGAAGATTTCAGCCACATTCGCGTCAGCAAGCTCGTGCCGGAGAGTGGCGCGTGGCCGCCCGCAACCGGCGAGATACTGATCGAGCGCGATGCATTTCAGGTCGCGAAAGCAAACATCGGCGACGCTGTCACAGTCAAGACTGCGAACGGCATAGAGACACCACTCGTGATCAGCGGCAGCGTTCACGACGTGGGCCAGGCGCAGGCGCGCATGGAGAACATCGTCTATGGCTACACCAATCTCGCCACGCTGGTCCAACTCGGCGAAGAGCCGCGTTTCGATCAGTTGAACATTCTCGTCGCGCAAAACAGATTTGACGAGGACCACATCAGGCGCGTTGCGAACGACGTCGAGAAGTTGATCGAGAGCCGTGGACACAACGTGCGCCGCGTCGAGATTCCACGGCCCGGCAAGCATCCGCACTCGGATCTCACGGGCGTTCTGCTGCTGGCGATGTCGAGCTTCGGACTGTTTGTGCTCGTACTCAGCGGCATTCTCGTGATCAATCTGCTGACGGCGATGATGGCGTCGCAAGTGCGACAGATCGGTGTGATGAAAGCGATTGGGGGCACACGCTGGGCGGTCGCGCGAATCTATTTTGCGCAGGCGCTGTTTCTCGGAATCGCCGCGGTGATCGTGTCGATACCGCTCGGAATTCTCGGCAGCCGCGCGCTGTGCCAGTACATGGCGATGTTTCTCAATTTCGACATCAACAGTTTTGCAGTGCCGATCTGGGTTTACCTGCTCGTTGCATTGATCGGCGTTATCGCACCTCTGATCGCAGCGGCTTATCCCGTTTGGCGTGGGACGGCGACGCCGGTCCGGATCGCGCTCGCTGACTTCGGTTTGTCACAGGCAAATTTCGGCGCCGGTGCATTCGATCGCGCGCTCACGCGTATTGGTGGCACGTTTAGTTTGATTGCTTTCGCGATTCGCAACAGCTTTCGACGACGTGCGCGACTGGTGTTGACGCTGCTGACGCTTGCGGCGGGTGGGTTGTTCTTCCTGTCGGCGCTGAACGTGCGCGCGTCGATGGTGAACACACTCGACCGCATGTTCGCCGCGAGGAAATCCGATCTGACGATTTCGTTTGCGAGAGGTTACGAGTTCGAGAAGATTCAGAAAGCGGCGAGCAACACGGCGGGCGTGAAGCGTGCAGAAGGTTGGTTCACGGGTGAGGGATCGCTTGGTGAACGCCGTTTCACTGTTGTTGCACTGCCGCCTGATACGCAGCTTCTTGATTTCGACATCATCGAGGGAAGAAAGCTGACGCCGCAAGACACGGATGCGATCGTTATCAACAACGCGCTCGCTGGTCGAGAGCCGAAGATGCGCGTCGGTGAGACGGTCGTGTTGCGCATTGGAGCGGAGGAAAAGGCGTGGCGCGTTGTTGGAATTGCGCGTGAAGCGTTCGCGCCCTCGCCAGTTGGTTACGTACCGCTTACAGGAATGGTAAACAGTCTGCGACTCGCGCTCGACAACGCTGATCCGGATTCGATTGGTGCGCTGAAAACTGAGCTGGATAGAAATCTTGAGGCGCAAGGAGTGCGCGCGCGTAGCAGCTCGACGAAGAGCGAGAGCCGGTTCGGGTTCGATCAGCACATGGTGATGATTTACGTGTTTCTGATCGTGATGTCGGCGATTGTTGGTGGTGTTGGTGGATTAGGGTTGATGACGACGATGAGTCTCAACGTGCTGGAGCGACGACGCGAGATGGGTGTGATGCGAGCGCTCGGTGCGACGCCGCGGATCGTGTGGCTAATGATCGTGGCGGAGGGCGTTGTGATTGGAATATTGAGTTGGACCATCGCAGCGTTGCTCGCATGGCCGGTCAGCAAGGCGATCGGAGATTCGTTGGTCAAGGTGATGTTTCACAGTGGGTTGGACTTCACTTTCGAGCCGCTGGGGTTGGTGATCTGGATGCTCGTGTCGATCGCGTTGAGTGCAGTGGCGAGTTTTCTGCCGGCGTGGAGGGCTTCGCGCGTGACCGTTCGAGAGGCGCTCGTTTATGAGTAAATCCTAACCACAGATTGCACTGATTAAAAACACGGATTTAGCCAGTGCGGTGCAGGATGAAGTCGGCGATGCGGTGTAGGAACTCGGTGGGGCGGTCGATCTGAGCCAAAGCGTCGCAGGCGTTGCGATGCGCGTCGATGGCTGCGAGGCGCGTTTCTTCCATGCCGTGTAGTGCGGGGTAGGTGGCTTTATTTGAGCGTGCGTCCTTCCCAGGGGTCTTGCCGAGGTCTTCGGCGGTGGCTGTTACGTCGAGGAAGTCGTCGGTGATCTGGAAGAGTAATCCGAGATGTGAGCCGTAAGCGGTTATTGCGGAGAGTTCAGCGTCGCTTGCATGACCGATGATCGCACCACAACGCGCCGCGGCTTTAATCAAGGCTCCAGTTTTGAGCCGGTGAATCTCCTCGAGCTGTGCACGACTCACCTGCCGCGTTTCGGCTGCCATGTCGAGTGCCTGACCTGCCACCATTCCATCCGGTGTTGCTGCCGCGCGGGCTAGCTCCGCGATCAAAGCGATACGTGTTTCGGCATCCAAGGCCACGTCTTCAGCGATCGTTTGGAATGCGAGCGTCTGCAAGGCATCGCCTGCGAGGATCGCCGTGGCTTCGTCGAAACGCACGTGACAGGTCGGTCTGCCGCGTCGCAGATCGTCATCGTCCATGGCCGGTAAATCGTCGTGAATCAGCGAGTAAGTATGGACCATCTCAAACGCGCACGCGGTCCGTATCAATTCTTCGACAGGCGCGCTGAAGGCCTGGCCCACTGCCAGCAACAACGCGGGCCGGAAACGTTTCCCACCCGCAAAAACGCTCCAACGTATCGCGTGGTGAATCTTTTCCGGTGAGGTGCCTCCCAATGGCAGCAGCTTGTTGAGCTCGAGCTCAACGAGTACACGACTGGTGGCCAATAGGCTATCAAGCTCGAGTGGGTTCTGGATCGCGTTAGAGACCATTCTCTTCCTCACCCACTGGTTCTTTGAACGCCGCCGCAACCGGCCGTCCCTGGTTATCGCGCAAGAGGATCTCGATGCGCCGCTCAGCCTGGCTTAGCCGCTCCTGGCATTCGCGCGACAGCCGTATGCCTTGTTCAAACAATTCGAGACTCTTTTCGAGCGGTAAATCGCCGTCTTCCAACTGCCGCACGATCTGTTCGAGCGCTTCGAGCGAAGTTTCAAACGTCCTGCTTTGTTCTGCACCGTTACTCATCATTTATCTTCCGCGACGCGATCTCCGCGGCTTTGCCTTCTTCATGAATGGAAACTCCGTGTCAGTGTTGCCAATCGCCGGTAGCTCTTTCATCACACTATCAACGACACGCTGCACGATAAGCTCATCTTTCACGTCGATTACTTTCCAGCCGTCAGCGTCACGACGCATGCCAAGTTCTATATCATGCCCGGCCATCTTGCCAGTGGCTTTTGCAGAATCACCGTTTGTCGTGACTGTCATCAACGACTGAACTGCACCAACGATAGATATAAACGATCGTTGCTCGGGCGTTGCAGCGAATGCCTTCATCGCGTTCAGGAGTTCGTCGTGAACAGTTTGCTTCACACGCGGTAGCAGCGACGGCATCGTGCTGTCGATCTTTTGCTGCGTCGAGCTGTTGATCGCCTGACCGTAACGCGCGGCAGCTTTCTGACCAACACTCGCGATCATGTTCTTCGCGATTTCTTCATCATCTATTCGCTTCTGAAACTCAGCCGTATCATTGCGCTGTGCGGCATCAAAAATCAGCGCGAGCGCGTAAGTTGGCGACGACTGGTAACGACGCACGAGGAAATACCCACCCACCGCCGCCACCAGGACGAACACCAAAACCACCAACACCAAAATCCCCAACACACGCGGCCACCTGCGACGTTTACGGAGAGTCTTTGCTCCTTCCGTCGCCGGCCCATCAAGATTAATTACGATTCTTTGCCGCATTTTGGCTCGATCCGCGTTAATCCGTGGCTTCGATCCGTTCGATCCGCGTTCCCAGTTTTCCCTTCGCCAACCGCACGGTGACTTCATCTCCAGGCTTCACCGTTGCTGCGTCGCGCACCAGTTTACCTGATGCATCCTGCGCTATTGCGTAACCTCGTTGCAATACTCCAAGCGGAGACAAAGCGTCAAGCGACGCGGCGGCGAGCGCCAGCCGTTCGTGCCCGTCCTGTACCTTCGCTTCGATGATCGTATCGCACGAGTTCGTCGCTGAGTCGAGTCGTGCGCGTGCTTTTGCAAGGCGTGATTTAACTTCGTCGAAAGCGTGTGACAGCGCCTGTTCCTGCACGCGCGCTCGCAATTGGACGATCTGATAGCGTGTCAGTCGCACGAGTTGACGGCCCATATTGTCGAGCGCGGAGCAGATCTGGTCTTCACGCGCGGCGACGATCTCAGCGGCTGCGGATGGTGTTGCCGCGCGCAGGTCCGCGGCGAAGTCGGCGATCGTGAAATCA
Organism: Pyrinomonadaceae bacterium; assembly: GCA_035251975.1. Lineage (GTDB taxonomy): Bacteria > Acidobacteriota > Blastocatellia > Pyrinomonadales > Pyrinomonadaceae > PSRF01. Next base: position 17,554 of record DATFDT010000085.1, read on the forward strand.
GTTTCGTGACCGACGGCGGAGATTACGGGAATCGCCGACTTGCGTATAGCGCGCGCGACTTCTTCCTGGTTGAACGCCCAAAGATCTTCTGTCGATCCACCGCCACGACCGACGATCAAAACATCCACGAGATCCGCATCACGTCCTTCGCGCAAGGCTTGCTCGTGATAGAGATTGATCCAACGGATCGCGCGGGCAATGTCGGGTCCGGCAGACTCGCCCTGCACCTTCGCGGGTGAAAACAGCACGTGCACCGTTCTCGTGCGACGCGAGATCACGTTGAGAATATCGCGAATCGCAGCGCCCGTCGGTGAAGTTACGACGCCAACGCGACGCGGAAAAACCGGTAACGGGCGCTTTAACTCTTTCGCAAACAGACCTTCCTTTTGCAGGCGATCGCGGAGTTGCTCGAAAGCGATCCGCAATGCGCCCGCGCCGACTGGATCGAGTGCGTCTACGACAAGCTCATACTCACCACGCGGCGCGTAAACCGAGAGCTTACCGCGCGCACGAACTTTCAAACCGTTGGCGGGACGAAAACGAATGCGGGTGTTGGTTGAGCGAAAGCACTTGGCGCGCAGTTGTGCGTTCTCGTCTTTGAGCGTGAAGTACCAGTGGCCCGAAGAGTGATCCTTGAAGTTTGATATCTCGCCCTCGACCCAAACGGAGATGAAGCGTGATTCGAGTGCGATACGGATCGAGTTTGTAAGTTGGGAGACGGTTAGCGGGCGGCGTTCTGTTTCGTCGAATAGTGCATTGAAAAGAGGTTGGTTCATTCTTCTCTAACGTAAACCTCTGCGCAACCTCTGCGTTCTCTGCGCCTCTGCGGTTTAACGGATCTTCTCACCGCAGAGACGCAGAGAACGCAGAGGCTGCGCAGAGAAGAAGCTTTAAGGCGTGTTCAATTCTACCACGGGGCTCAATCTGACAGACGCGCCGTCGCGGTTCGTGCGGACGCGCACACGCGGCGAAGCAGAGACGGAATTTGACGCGTAGGTGATCGTGTAGGCCGAGCGGAGCTGCGCCACTACATCATCGTACGCTTTCTGCAAATCCTCGAGCCGCCGGATCGGATAGTAAATACCGCCTGACGCCGTTGCGAGTTTTCGTCCTTCGTCTTCGGCACGCGTCGTCAACGTCAGATAGCGCGTTCGCAAAGGATCGATCGAGATTTCCGGCTTCGGCACACTCGACTCCGGTATCAAACCCGAAGGCACGTACAACGGGTAAACAAGCGCACCCGATTCGAGCAGCGCCTCGAGAATCGCCGGAAACGGAAGAAACGACTTATTGTCATCACCATCTGACATCACGACGATCGCCGTGCGCTCGCCACGCAGCTTTCTCAAAGGCTCACTCAAAACATACCCGAGCGCATCGTAAAGCGCCGTGCCACCACCCGCGTCGATCTCGTCCAACTTGCGCGACAGCATCCCGCGATCGGTGCTGAAATCTGAAATCACCTGAATGTCGTCACGAAAACTGATTATCGAAATCCGATCCTGAGGACTGGTCGTCCGCAGAAAGTCGCGCGCGGCTTTGCGAATAAAATCCATTCGCTCTTCGACACTGCCTGACACATCAAGTAGCAACACGAGATTGAACGGCTCATTCGCTGGCGAAACATTCGTAACACGGCGTTCGATTCCGTTTTCCCAAACCGTGAAGTCTGACTCGCGCATGCCGCCGATCGCGCGTCCGTTTCGATCAGTCACGCTTGCATTGAACCGCATCAACTGCGGCGCAACCGCGCTGACGATTCGCCCCGGCGGCGTGCGTCTGACGAGCGCAGGTTCTTTCTCGGGCGGCGGCAGTGTCTTCGCGTAGTCACCAAACATTTTCGGCGACACTTTGCGGATCGCCTGGACGAGTTCACTGTCTCCACTGCGAACAATCGCGCGCGCAGCTTCAGTCAGCGGGCGCTCACGCAGATCGCTCGGCGCGCGCTCCGGATCGATGTTCAGGAGCACAACGCCGCGCTGCGTGCGGAAGTCGAGCGCGACCAGCCCATCTTCTTTCTTGACGTCTTTCTCGCCGAGCCGACCGGACAGCTTGTAAACGCCGCCCGCCTTTTCCTTGATCTCGGGAAGCTCGACGTCGCTCATGTAGCGCGGCTTGCTGGCTTCCCAAACGAAGTTAAACTTGAGAGCTTCGAGCGGCACGTCGGCGTGAATCGTTCCGGTATCTGTTTTGACAACAGCCGACTCGACGCTGCCGATCACGTCAACCGAGCCCGCCAGTCCTTCGATTTCGACTTTAGAGCGCGTTGGGATCGTGACGACGATATCGATGCGATTCTTCTCACCGCGCGGCCGCACGTCGATATGAATGTCGCTGCCCTTGTTTTCGACTTTTACGTCTTCAGGAGCGACCGCCGCTCCGGTGGATTTCGCGTCGATAGTCACTTTCTTCTGTTGCTCTTCAGATGCGATAACACTGACGCGACCGTCGAGATTTTTGACGACGAGCGACACCTTCTCCGGCGCTTCGATTTCCGATTTATAGCCCTGGGCGAATGCTGAAGAGCAGAACCCGACAAGCAGAATTAAAACCTGGGCGAGGCGTTTGAACCACATTGCCGACAGATCTTGCCCGCCTCGGCGCGAACGGTCAAGCGGCGACGCCGACTCGTTGAATCCGAGGCTGATAGGCTATCATGTCCCGGCTGTGTCCAGGTCCGAACCCAGGCGAGACCCCCGCTTGTATATCCATAACCTCGTCAAGCGCGATCCGCTGACGGGTCTTGCGGAAGACGTGCGCAAGGGCCTCACAGCTCATCCAAAACGGTTTTTGCCGAAGTATTTTTACGACGAGCTCGGCTCGCAGCTTTTCGAAGCCATCTGCCTGCTGCCCGAATATTACTTAACACGCGCCGAAAACGAGATCCTGCAGAAGTATTCCGACGAGATCGTATCTGCCGTCGACGGCCACAAGACACTCGTCGAGATGGGCAGTGGCAGTGCGTCGAAAACACGACTGATAATCGAAGCTCTGCTGCGACGCCAGCAGGAGCTCTTGTTCATGCCTGTCGATATTTCGGCGTCGGCGCTCGAGAGCAGCTCGCGCATCCTGCTTCAGTCGTATCCACACCTCAAGATCGAGGCTTACGCCGCAGATTACTTCGCCGGTCTCGCGGAGCTCGGAAAGAAACCACGCGCACGAACCCTAGCACTCTTCCTTGGCTCAAACATAAGCAACTTCGATCTCGACGAGGCGCTGCGGTTCCTGCGTGCGATGCGCAGCGTGCTCAACAAAGGCGACGCGCTTCTGCTCGGCGCCGATCTCAAAAAGGATCCGGCGATCCTCGAAGCCGCTTACAACGACGCGCTCGGGGTCACGTCAGCTTTCAACCTGAACGTGCTGGCGAGAATCAATCGAGAGTTGAAAGGCACGTTTGATTTACGTGCTTTCCGTCATCGCGCGTTTTACAACGAAGCTCACGGACGGATCGAGATCTACATCGAGAGTTTGCTCAAGCAGCGCGTGCGCATCGAGAAGCTCGATCTGGAGATCGAGTTTGCCGCAGGAGAGTTGATTCATACGGAGAACTCATACAAGTACGACATGGGTGGGATTCGCGGGCTCGCCGCGCAAACGGGCTTTGAACTCTCGCGGACGTGGACTGACTCGCGGGAACGTTTCAGCAGTAATCTCTTGCTCGCCAAGTGATCAACCAGGGGAGTGAACAAGTCAGTAGAATGAACAAGTCAGTGGAATGAACAAGTCAGGAAGAGGG
>DATFDT010000086.1:0-15798 GCA_035251975.1 Pyrinomonadaceae bacterium
AGGATTTCTCACGCAACGGCGCAAAGGCGCAACCTAAAACCCTGCTTTACGCTGTGCCTTTGCGCCGTTGCGTGAGAAATCCTCTTTAACCTTTTCGAAGCTCCGTCAGCACCTGCTTCGCGACAGCCTTCAACGTATCAAACACGCCCGCACCCGTCGAAGCAACAGCCTCAATCACAGGCTCACCTTTTTTCTGTAACTCAGCCGCCAGATCTTCCGCCGGTACGATGTTGCCGAGGTCGCGCTTGTTCAGTTGCAGCACGTACGGAATCTTCAACAAATCGTAGCCCTGCGATTGTAAATTCTCCTCGAGGTTGTAAAGCGACTCGATATTGGCATCCATTCGCTCTTCCTGCGAATCGGCCACGAACACCACTCCATCCACACCCTTCAAAATCAACTTGCGCGACGCATCGTAAAAAACCTGACCCGGCACGGTGTACAGGTGAAAGCGCGTCTTAAAACCGCGAACTGTCCCCAACTCGAGCGGCATGAAATCAAAGAACAACGTGCGATCAGTCTCTGTCGCGAGACTGATCAGCTTGCCGCGCGCCTGGGGCGCGGTCGAATCAAAGATGTACTGCAAGTTAGTCGTCTTACCACACAAACCTGGGCCGTAGTAGACGATCTTGCAGTTGATTTCTCTCGAAGCGTAATTGATGAAGGTCATAGCGTGCCGTTAGCTGAAAAGACTGTCGATGTCCTCGTCCGTAATGCCGGCGAAGGGAGAATCGAGGTCGTCGTAGTCTGCAGAAGTAATTTCTTCAAACATCTTCGCCAGTTGATGCGAAACCTGCTTGCTGCGGAGTTTCACTAGTCCGAGACTGGAGCGCTCGTCGAAAACGACCACGAGCAGCAGCCTGCCGACTACGGAGATGTGGATGCTCTCTTTTTCGCCTTCGTGCGAGAGCGTTGGGAATTCCTTTTCTCCGATCAGTGCAGCCATTCCACCCGTCGCCGCGACATTACCGGCAGCGAGCGACGCGAGACTGGTTGTGTCAAGATTTCCCACTTCACCCTGGGATGCGATTTCCTGACCGTCCTTATCTACGAGAAAGACCACCTTGGCTGAGGCGTCCATTCGCAATCGCGCCAGGACAGCCTTTATCTGGTGGTATTGCTGTTCACGCAAAAGGATTGGTTCTGCCATTGTGTGCGACTCTTTATTGAAGGCCGGGGCGGGATGTTTCCTGGAGAGCTAAACGTGAAAACGCCTGTTCCGCGGATTGCAAGTTTTTGAAACTAAAAGAGGTTACTTATTCGGTTGGGGCAGTTTGCCGAGGTGGATTAAGCCTCCCATAAGCCGAAAAGCACTTTAACATAGCCAACGATGGCCATCAACATTTTTCTTTGTTGAAACCTGTGTCGGAAAAGTGGTCTAATTTTCGGTGGTTAAAGCACCCGCAAATACTTGTCTCCATTGATCTAGAGGAGGGTCTATGGTAAGCTGCGGTCCAATTTTACGGCTGCTCGCTTCAAGGTGAGCAGCCTTTTGAGAATCCGGTCATGAGTAGCAGTCTCACAAAAGGGTTGAGACGGTCAACATCGCGTTCAAAAGCTAAACCAGCCGCGAAAAGCGCGAAGCGCGCTGTAAAAGCGAAGTCACCTTCCAAACCCAAAGCCACTAGAGCCGCCGCCGCCAAATCGTCTGCCCGATCGGCAGCCAAGGTGCGCCCGGTGAGGAAGACTGCTGCCAAATCGAAGCCAACAGCAAAAACCCGTAAGGCAGCGTCGAAACGTGTGGCCCGCAAAGCTGCAGCCGCTAAGAAGCCTGTCGTCTCAAGGGTCAAAACGACGCAGAAGCAAGCTGCGGTTCGAGCTATTCGTCCGACGCCCGCTCCGCCACCACCGCCAAGACCGCCGACACAGGATGAGTCAGCAGCACTCGTTGCGTTCGAACGCGCACATAAGGAATTTGCACGAGGCCGGTTTGCTGAGGCGCGGAACCAGTTCCGAATTCTTGTAGACAAATACTCGCAGGTAGCAGAAGTCGCAGCGCGCGCGCGGACGTATCTCGCGATTGCGGAGTCGCGCCTGCGAACTGAGAGCATTCTCCCACGTGATGCCGATTCGCTTTATGACCGCGGCGTCATCGAGCTCAATCGAGGTGAGTATGTAGCGGCGCAGGAGATGTTCGAAAGAGCACTCAAGCGTGAGCCGGAAGCGGCGCATATTCACTATGGCCTCGCAGCCACTCGCGCTCGACTCGGTTCGATCGACCTCGCCCTGGAATCACTCCAGCGCGCACTCGACCTGCAACCGAACCTGCGTGTGCGTGCACAACACGATCACGATCTGAACCCACTGCGAAACGACCCCGATTTCGATCGGCTGATCTTTAGTAACCCTTCCTAGAGTTAGCTTCTCTGTGCAACCTCTGTGTTCTCTGTGTTCTCTGTGTCTCTGTGGTGAATTTTGCTCTAATTCACCACAGAGACACAGAGAACACAGAGGTTGCACAGAGAAGAATTGGCGCGATTAATGTATGATTCGATCCGAGTCTGAGGCTTAAACTTTGCAGCAAACAACTCGCACAGACGGTCAGAAGCTCGTAGCTATTGGCGGCGGTACAGGTCTCTCGTGTTTACTGAACGGTCTGAAACGCCTTGTCGGAAACACTGACGATGAGATGTGGATCGAGAGTCTGTCCGCAATCGTCACGGTCTCCGACGACGGTGGCAGTTCCGGACGCCTCCGCGATGAGTTGCAAATGCTTCCTCCCGGCGACATCCGCAACTGCATGATCGCGCTCTCGGAAGACTCGAAACTAATGTCCCGTCTTTTTAGTTATCGCTTTCGCGGCGACGGCGAGCTCGGCGGTCACAGTTTTGGCAATCTCTTTCTCGCGGCGCTAACCGAAGTAACCGGAGATTTCACTGAAGCCATTCGCGTCTCTTCCGAGATCCTCGCGAGCAAGGGCCACATCTATCCAGCCACGATCAGCGACGTCAGACTCGCAGCCGAGCTCGAAGACGGATCCGTGGTGCGTGGTGAGACTCAGATCTCCGCGTCCAAACTTCCGATTCGCCATTTGCGACTCGAGCCGGAACAATGTCTTCCCTTGCCCGAAGCTCTCAAAGCGATTCGCGCCGCCGACATCATCACGGTGGGACCGGGCTCGCTTTACACGAGCATTCTGCCGAACCTGCTCGTGAGCCAGGTCGCACGTGTGATCGGTCAATCGCGCGCGACGAAGATCTTCATTAACAACCTGATGACTCAGCCGGGTGAAACCGATGGCTACAGCGCGCGCGAGCACATGGAGACGATCAAAAAGTACGCGCCTGAAATTCATTTCGATTTTGTGGTCGTGAACAATCGACGCATCAGCGCGGAACAAGCTGAGCGCTACGCCGCCGAAGGCGCATATCAAATCGGCATCGACGACGGAATTGACGACGCGCTCGACCAAACAACCGAGATCGTTCGTACTGATCTGCTTTACGACGGCGAGAAGGTCCGGCACAATTCGGATCGTCTTGCACACGTCGTGATCGACTGCCGCAAACAAGCACTCACCCCGGTTGTCGTCTAAACTCCGAGAGATGTCTAACCACAACACATCGTCCAGACCCCTGAACGTTTTGATCATGGCTGCCGGTCTCGGCACCAGGATGAAGTCGCGGCGCGCGAAGGTGCTGCATGAGTTGGGCGGCGCGCCGTTGATCGCGTACGTCGTCCGGGCGGCGCAGGCGCTCGAGCCGCGCTCGATCATCACGATCCTCGGTCATCAGGCTGAAGAAGTTGAGCGTGCGGTTCTGACCGAGGTCGGCGAGCTTGCGAGCTTTGTCATTCAACAGAAACAACGCGGCACCGGCGATGCAGTTGAGTCAGCGCGTCGTGTGCTGGAAAAGTCAGACTCGCTCGTGCTCGTGTTGTCAGGCGACGTGCCGATGATCCGTGTCGAGACGTTGCAGAAGCTGATCGAGCATCACAACAACACCGGCGCTGCTTGTTCGATACTGAGTGTACGTCTCGAGAATCCGACCGGCTACGGGCGCATCATTCGCGATAACAATGGCGAGTTCCGGAAGATCGTCGAGCAGCGCGACGCGAGTGAAGATGAGCGCCTCGTGCGCGAGATCAACTCCGGCATCTACTGCTTTGAAGCCACCGCACTGTTCGACGCGCTTCGGAAAGTCGAGCCGAAGAACGATCAGGGTGAGTACTATCTGACCGACGTCGCCGAGATCATTCTCAAGAGCGGCCGCACCGTGAGCGTTTATCTAATCAACGACCCGCGCGAAGTTTCGGGAGTGAATACGCGCGCCGAGCTGGCGGAGTTTGAGAACCTCGTCCGGCGCTCGGCGATTCGGCGGCTGATGATTGAAAGTGGCGTGACGTTTATCGATCCGTCGCATGCGTACATTAGTGCCGAAGCGCAGATCGGGCGCGACACGATCATCCATCCGAACGTCACGATCGAGGGGAAGACTGTGATCGGCGAAGGTTGCGTGATTCGTGCCGGCGCACGTATCACGAACTCGCGTCTCGGTGACAATGTCACCGTGAAAGATCACTCGGTGATCGTCGATTCGCAGATCGGGTCAAACTGTTCCGTCGGGCCGTTTGCACACCTGCGGATGAACGCGCTGCTCGAAGAGAAGGCGACGGTCGGCAACTTCGTCGAGGTGAAGAAGTCGCGACTGAAACGCGGCGCGAAAGCGATGCATCTTACGTATCTCGGCGACGCGACGATTGGTGAGCGAACAAACATCGGCGCGGGAACAGTCACTTGTAATTACGACGGCGTGAACAAGCACGAAACGACCATCGAAGACGATGTCAAAATCGGTTCCGACACGATGCTGGTCGCTCCCGTTCGTGTCGGCGCTCGGTCAAAAACCGGCGCGGGCTCAGTAGTAACAAAGGACGTCCCACCCGATACATTAGTGGCAGGCGTACCTGCTGAGGTAAAGAAGAAAATCCGTTAAAAATCCGCATTCATCCGCGGCAAAATAGGAGTAAATCGCAAGCATGTGTGGAATTGTTGGTTACGTAGGCAACAAGCAGGTGGTGCCGCTCATCATCGATGGGCTGCGTAAGCTCGAATATCGCGGCTACGACTCAGCCGGTATCGCAGTCGTCAACGAAGAGCACGACCTCGAGATCCGTCGCGCCGAAGGTAAACTGCGCAATCTCGAAGAGACGATTCGCCTGAGCCCACTTGACGGCACGTACGGCATCGGCCACACGCGCTGGGCCACACACGGCCGCCCGACCGAGGAGAACGCACATCCACATCGCGACTGCACCGGACGCGTCGTCGTCGTTCACAACGGCATCATCGAAAACTATCTCCAGCTCAAAGAGCGACTACGCAAGTCTGATCACCACTTCGTCACCGAAACCGACACAGAGATCATGGCCCACCTGATCGAGGAATATCTCAAGACCGATTCCTCGTTCGAACAGGCCGTGCGCTCGGCGGTAACTGAACTGCGCGGCATCTTCGCGCTCTCGATCATCAACGCCGACGAGCCTGACACGATCATCGCCGTGCGCCAGGGTCCTCCGGTTGTGATCGGTCTCGGCGATCGCGAATTCTTCGTCGCTTCTGACATTCCACCGATTCTGCAACACACGCGCGACGTCTTCTTTCTCGGCGACGGCGAGATCGCGATCATCAATCGTGATGCAGTGCGCGTAACAGACTTCGAAGGCAATTCGGTGCAGCCGTCGATTCAGCGGATCACCTGGGATCCGATCATGGCGGAAAAAGGCGGCTTCAAGCATTTCATGCTCAAGGAGATTTACGAGCAGCCGCGCTCCGTTCGCGACACGGTGCAGGGACGAATCTCGCTCGACAGCGGCCAGGTGTTTCTCGACGAGATGAGCAACATCACGGAAGCCGATTTCAAACGCTTCACTTCGATCAAGATCGCGGCTTGTGGCACGTCGTGGCATGCGGGACTCGCGGGCAAGTACATGATCGAGCAGCTCGCGCGCGTGCCGGTCGACGTTGATTACGCTTCGGAGTTTCGTTATCGCAGCCCGGTGATGGATGAGAACACGTTGTTGCTCGTGATTTCGCAATCAGGCGAGACGGCCGACACGATTGCGGCGCTGCGTGAAGCGAAAGAGCTCGGCGCGAAGGTGCTCGCGATCTGCAACGTTCAGGGTTCGATGATCGTGCGTGAAGCAGACGGCACGATTCTCACGCATGCTGGTCCGGAGATCGGCGTCGCTTCGACGAAGGCTTTTACCGCGCAGATGATCGCGCTCTACTTGCTGGGTTTGTACCTGGGAAATCTGCGCGGTGCGCTTTCGGTTGACGAAGCGCGTTTTCATGCGCAAGAGCTGGCCGAGCTGCCGGTGAAACTCGAGCATCTGCTCAACGATTCAGACGGCATCGAGGAGCTGTCGAAAGAGTTCTTCCGCTCGACTGACTTTCTCTATCTCGGTCGTGGCATCAACTTCCCGGTCGCGCTCGAAGGCGCGCTGAAGTTGAAAGAGATCTCTTATATTCACGCGGAAGGTTATCCGGCGGGTGAGATGAAGCATGGTCCAAACGCACTCATCGACGAGCGGCTGCCGGTGCTCTTCATCAACACGCGTGAAGAAGGCAATCGCGCTTCAGAGCTGCGCTACGAGAAGACACATTCAAATATCGTGGAAGTGAAAGCGCGTGAGGGTATCGTGATCTCGGTGTTGACCGAAGGCGATTCGATCTCGTCAGTGGTTTCAGATCATGTGATCGAGATTCCTGAGGCGAGCGATCTGCTTTCGCCGATACTCTCGATCATTCCGTTACAGTTATTGGCGTATCACATCGCGGTGCGACGTGGTTGCGATGTTGATCAACCACGAAACCTCGCTAAATCAGTGACGGTGGAGTAGGGTCACAAAAAGCACAAAGAAGACCACAACAGGCACAAAAGACGCTCTTCATTTGTGCTTTTTGTGGTCTCTTAATTTTGTGCCTTTTTGTGGCGCCCCTCGAGGGCAAACGGCGGCGGCACTACATCCCCCAAGAGTGCCTACTCACGCCGTCTGCCCCCCGCCTCCTCTAACGCGGATTCGGATGGTAAAAAGGGCCGTCCGCGTTCGTGGTCTAGAAGTTTTTTCTTGCGGTCCAAACCCCAGCGATAGCCGCCAAGACTCTGATCTTCGCGCACCACTCGATGACACGGAATCACGAGTGCGACTGGATTTGTCGCGCATGCGCGGCCCACTGCACGCACCGCGCCGGGCTTACCGAGTGATTTCGCAATGTCGCCGTATGAGACGGTTTGGCCGTAAGGAATCGCGCGCAGCTTTTCCCAAACCTGACGCTGAAACGCGGTGGCCCTGATGTCGAGTGGTAGATCGAGTCGCGGCTCGTTCTTGTCGAGGTGATTCAGAATCTTTTCGACCATTTCGCGCAGTGCGGAATCTTCGCGTGTGATCTGTGCGTGTGGAAATTCTTCGCGCAGGTCTTTCTCGAGTTCTGTATCGTCGTCGCCCATTCTCACCGCACACACGCCGCGCTCAGTCACCGCGACGAGCAAACGTCCCATCGTTGAAGGGACGATCGTGTAACTGATGTTCACACCGCGACCGCCGCGGCTGTAAGTTGCGGGTGTCATGCCGAGTTCTTCCGACGCGTATTCGTAAAGACGGCTGCTGGAGTTGAAGCCTGATTCGTAAAGCGAGTTCGTCACCGATTCTCCTTTGCGCACGAGCGCTTTGAAATTGCCGAATTTGCGCGCGGCGACATACTGGCGCGGGCTGATGCCCATCACACGTTTGAATGTGCGTTGCAGATGGAAGACGCTCACGCCGGCGTGCGACGCGAGCTCAGCGAGTTTCGGTGTGTCGCTTTCAGTCTCGTCGAGTAGACGGCAAACGCGTTGCACGAGCTCGATCTGCGGATCCAGGACGCGTGCGCGTTTTGGTTGGCAACGCAGGCACGCGCGAAAGCCTGCTTGTTCTGCGGCTTCGGGCAAGTCGAAGAACCGGACGCGTTCGCGATGTGCGCGACGCGATGGGCAGGATGGGCGGCAGTAAACGCCAGTCGAGCTGACGGCGAATACGAATTGCCCGTCGAAGTGTGCGTCTTTAGCGACGACTGCTTGCCATAGTTGATCGTTATTCATCATGAGTGGATTTTAGATCTCACAATATCCTGAATCTATCTGGTTCTTGCGGTCAAATCCATCCACAGATCACGCAGATTTTGACTACTCGAATCGATGTGCTTAAATGCACGCACGCGTGGATTCGGATTTCCTGTCACAACTAAATGAACAACAACGCGAGGCTGTGCTGGCTACCGAAGGACCGCTCCTGATCCTTGCCGGTGCGGGCTCAGGCAAAACGCGCGTCATCGCGCATCGCATCGCGTATCTCATCGCCGAGAAAAAAGTTCCGAGCTGGAACATCGTCGCCGTCACGTTCACAAACAAAGCTGCCGATGAGATGCGCCAGCGCGTGCAGCGACTGCTGCACACGCAGGAACGCAACCACTTACCACTCGTCTCGACGTTTCATAGTCTCTGTGTACGCATCCTGCGACAGGACATCGAAAAGCTCAACGACAAATACACACGTCGCTTCACGATCTACGACACGGACGACTCGATTCGTTTGATCAAACAGGCGATTCGCGATCTCGGTTACGACGAGAAGTACGTGGCGCCACGCGCGACACAGTCAGCCATCAGCTCCGCCAAGAATCGCGGTGAAGATCCGACTGCATTTGCGGCGCGTGCTGAGTACCAGGATGAGCGACGCGCGATCATGGCGAAGGTTTACGAGATGTACGAAGCGCGTCTGCACGGCAACAACGCACTCGACTTCGACGACCTGCTGATCAAAACCGTACGACTGCTGCGCGACGTCGATGAAATCAGAGAAAAGTACAACAACAAGTTTCGTTACATACTCGTCGACGAATACCAGGATACAAACTCCCTCCAGTTCACACTCATCAGCCTGATCACGCAGAAGTCGCAGAACATCGCGGTCGTCGGGGACGAAGATCAGTCAATCTACAAGTGGCGTGGCGCGGACATCAGCAACATCCTCAACTTCGAAAAGCATTTTCCGAAGACTAAAACCATTCGCCTCGAACAAAACTATCGCTCGACGCAGACGATTCTCGACGTCGCGGGCGCGGTGGTGAAGAACAATCTCGAACGCAAAGGCAAGAACCTTTGGACTTCAAATCCGCGTGGCGGTCGCGTCGGTTATTACCAGGCGTTCGACGCGGAAGCGGAAGCGCGTTGGGTGGCCCACAAAGTCATCGAGCATCAACGTGACGAGCGCGACATTCGCGCCGCTGTGCTGTATCGCACCAACTCGCAATCGCGTGTGTTTGAAGAAGCGATGCGGCGCGCGGGTTTGCAGTACAACATCATCGGCGGCTTCTCGTTTTACGAGCGCATGGAAGTGCGCGACATCATCGCTTATCTGAAGCTGGCGCTGAATCGAAACGACTCGATCGCGCTCGGTCGCGTGATCAATAGTCCGCCGCGTGGCATCGGCAAAACAACGATTGACGAGCTCGAACGTCGCGCGAAAGATTACGAGCTTTCGTGGTGGGAAACGATCAGCAACATGATCGAGCAACCCGGTAGTCTTGGCCCGCGAGCGATCAGCGCGCTCAAGGGCTTTCGCAACATCATCAACAAACTCGCGCAGCTCGCGGAGACACCGGACGAGTCGAGTAAAGAGCCGGTGTCTGACGTTGTGCGTGCCGCGATTATCGAAACGGGTTATGAACTGTCGTTACGTGGCGAGCGTACGGATGAAGCCGAAGGTCGACTCGAGAACTTGCAGGAACTCGTCAACGCCGCTGTCGATTACGACGACCAGGGGATCGAAGGATTGCGCGAGTTTATCGATCACTCCGCGCTTGTTTCCGATCAGGACGAGTACAAACGCGATGCGCCTGTCACGTTGATGACCGTGCACGCGGCAAAGGGACTCGAGTTTCCGCTCGTGTTTGTCGTCGGACTCGAAGAAGGTCTGTTTCCGCATTCGCGTGCGGCGAGTGATCGAGCGGAATTGGAAGAAGAGCGACGGCTTGCGTATGTCGCGATGACACGTGCCGAGCGATACCTCTATGTGACGCACGCGATGAAGCGTCGTGTTTATGGAGAAGAGCTTGCGTCAGAGCCATCGACGTTTTTGAACGAGATGCCGGAGGAGATGCTCGAAGATCTGAGTCTCGGTAAGTCGTGGCTTTCATTCAAAGGCGGCTCGCAGCAGATCGATTACGAACAGGGCGAGTATAAGAAAGAGCGGAAGAAGTACACGGGCAAGACTTACGACAGTGTCGATTCAATCGCGGACTTTTTCAAACAACGTAATCGACAGATGGGCCAAACCTCGGGTAGTTTGCCGAACATTTCAAAATCAGCACCAACTTCGCCATCAAACGAAATCACACCAGGTTCGTACGTGAAGCATTCGAAATACGGGCGCGGGCTTGTGTTGCGACGTGAAGGCGCTGGCGAGTCTGCAAAACTAACAGTGAGCTTCCCGGGATACGGGCAGAAGAAACTGGTCGAGAAGTACGCTGGACTGGAAAAAGCATAATCCACAGATTACACAGATAATGTTCTATGTAATCTGTGGATGGTTTTCAAATCTAGCTGGTGGCGGTCAACTCAGAAACGATTTCACTCGCCCCGAAGACCTTCTTCAACACTTCCAACATTCCTCGCGAGTCAACCGAGATAGCTCGATTCACCGACTGGTCGTACATGAAATCGCCGACCAGCGATTGAATGTTTCCGTCGAAGATCAGCCCGACCAATTCGCCGTTCTGATTGATCGTCGGTGAGCCTGAGTTTCCGCCGATGATGTCGTTCGTCGATACGAAGTTGAACGGCGTATTCAGATTGAGCGCGCTCTTCTTCGCCACCCAACGCTCCGGCAGGTTGTATGGAAACTCGTGCTTGAACTTGTCAGAGCGAGCGAACAGACCACCGAGCGTTGTGAACGCCGGAACCTTTTGGCCGTTCTCCATGTAACCTTCGACCGCGCCGTACGAAAGTCGCAGCGTGAACGTAGCATCGGGATAGAGCTTCGTTCCCTCAGTCTCGAAAAGTGCACGTGCGATCTTCGCGTAATTGGCACGCTCGACACCCGTTAATTCGCTCTCGTAACGCTTCCGAACTTCGCGCGCTTTCGCATCGATCATTCGCGCGACCACGATCATCGGATCAGTCGAAGCGTCGATCGCGGCTTTGCCACCGGCGGCCAGTTCTTTACGGACCGCCACATCGCCCAGCTTCGTGCCGGTGATCATCTCGTCAGCGCGTGCTTCGGGAGTCTTGCCGTTGAGCACTTGCTTCACGAGCGGGTGATCGGCGCCGAGCAACTCGACCATGAAACCGAGCGAGTCAGCGAGTTTCAACTCCTCGAAATCGTTGTGAATCGGAGCCGGCGAGTAAAGGGCAAGTTCGAGTGACGCACGACGAGCATCGGTGTACTCAAGAATACGCTGGTTGTTCGGCTTCGCGTTTTCCTCCGCAAGCCTTACGAGCGCGCGTGCGAAACCAAAGTACGTCGAATTGAAACCGCCCATCTGCTCGAAGATGCGACGCTCTTTGATATAGGTTGGATAAGTCTGATGCGCTTTGGCGATAGCATCCCACGCATCGCCGTATGTCTTCTGCCGTTCGGGATTCTCTGCGATCGCTTTGCGCAGCGCCTGTTCCTCTTTCTGCTTTCGCGCCATCAACGCCGCATCTTTGAGTCCCTTAAGCTGACCGCGATAAACCTTCAAACTGTTCTGCACGCTGTTCAACTCGTTCTGCCCCTGGCGCGTCTGCTCTTCACCCAGCGCCATGTATTTCTTCAACATCGTCTCACGTCGCTCCAGCAAGCGAAGGATAATCGGAATGCTGGTATCGCGCAGCTCTTCCAAATGCGCGACTGTGTCGAGACGCGAAGTCGAACCCGGATTGCCAGTCACGAAAACGAGATTGCCTTCCTTGACGCCGGCGGTGGACCACTTGAAATAACTCTCAGGTTTTACCGGCTGACCATTTTCGTAAACACGCACCAGGGCCATGTCGAGGTTGAAGCGTGGGTAATTGAAGTTGTCAGGATCGCCGCCGAAGAACGCGGCTTGAAACTCAGGCACGAACACGAGACGAACGTCGGTGTACTTCTTGTAACGATAGAGATTGTATTGTCCGCCCTGGTAAAGCGTGACGACGTCCGAGCGCAGCCCGGTGGCTTTCGTCGACTCCGCCTCGATCGCGGCAATCTCTGCACGCTTCGCCGCAAAGGCTTCGGCGTCAGTCGCACCGGCTTTAACTGCGCCGTTGACGCGCGACGTAACGTCTTCGATGCTTTGCAGCACGTTCAACTCGAGACTCGGCGCCTTGATCTCTTCAGCACGTGTGCGCGCGACGAATCCCTCTTTCGCGAGGTCCTTTTCCGGTGTGCTGACTTCGCCGACGATGTCTTCAACGATGTGATAGTTCGTCAGGACGAGACCGTTCGGCGACACGAACGAACCGGAGCCGCCGTTGTTGAAGCGCACGGACGCGAGCCGAACTTTATTCAACCATTCGTCGGTAACTTCAAATCCATATTTTTTCTTGATTTCTGCGCGCGGCACGTTGTTGAACGGCCACATGCCTTCGTCGGCCAGCGCAGTGATATGCAGTGTTTGTAAGCCAAATAGCGCCAGCAGGAGCGCAGAAAACAGTCGTCTTAATCTCATTTCAATCCTCGAAAAAACAGTTTATGGGCAGAGACAACACAGATTACAACGAGGGGAGGGGATCTGTGAAATTGTGTGATGCGGCGATAGTGGCCCAAGGTTCGCGCGCGTCCCTTACTCGCGCTCGCCACGGTCGCGCAGACGGATGTATTCATCGAGCGTGAGGTCGGCGTAGCCACGCTCTTTCATGCGTTTGATGTAAGAAGCGCTGACGCCATGGTCCTTCAGCCGCACTAATTGTTCGACGCTTGTGTTGGAGTAGCCGATATCTTTGATCTCCTTGACGAACGCAGCCGTGACGCCGTGATCCCTCATTCGTCGCAGCTCTTCCAGCGCCAGACGATCGTAGCCGAGGTTCTTCAACTCAGATACGAATTCCCCCGTCACGCCGTGATCTCTCAGCATGACCCACTGGTCGAGTGGAGCGCGCTCGTAGCCGGCGGCCATAAATTCGTTGATGAACTTTGCGGTGACGCCGTGATCTCTGGTTCTGACGAGATCCTCGGGAGACATATTGTTGTAGCCGAGGGCGGCGAGTTCCTTGATGAAGTTCAGAGTCACGCCGTGATCCTTCATGCGCACAACGAGATCCGTGCTTTTGACGGTGTAACCGAGCGCTTTCAGACCCTGGAGGTATTCGAGCCGCACGCCGTGATGCGCCATGCGCACGAGCTGTTCGACGGTTGTCGTGTCGTAATCCTGTGCTTTCAACTCGTTTATAAACGCGAGGCCCGTATCAGTCATCGCGAGGGCGAGAAGTTGTTCGTCGGTTGCTCTGCCGAAGCCGAGCCGGCCGAGTTCGGAGTTGAAAGAGCTGTTGGGCGAAAAGGTGAAGTGGCCGGAGCCGTTTCCCTGTCTGAACCAGCCTTCGAAGTCGAATGTGCCCGCGTCGCGCTTGAGTTGGAAGCGGACGTTGGCGCCTGTTGCCGATAAGAGCTGGTCGCGCGTGAGTCCTGTAAGCTGGTCGAGCGTGACGTTAAACCCACTGTCGTTATAACTAAAGCCGGTGTCGCGTGTGCGCCGGTAGCGCATCGAGAGCTGCAGCTTGTTCTCGGTTGTTGAGTACTCAATGAGCCATTGGCTGCTGGTGATGTCTTGCGGGTTTGAGTAGGTGACTTCTGAAGCGGGATAACAAGCCCACAACAGCAGCAAAACGCCGAGCATACCAGTGATCGAGATTACTCTCGCGCGTAAGGATTTCATGTTGTCCTCCGGATGTGGATCTCCTGGAGTGAGATGACCACTCAACGCACTCCAGGAAATCCTAAGAAAGAAAGCAGACTACCACCTTGCTTGTGAGGTAAACACCACCCGGTAAAGATTTGTGACTAATGATTGGAGCGCTTGTTTGGCTGGTCGCCAGACATTGGCGCGGGTTTGTTAGTGGCCTCGCTGCCGCACTGACGGCAAAGGTAGCTATCCTGTTTTTGTGCGGCCGGAACCAGCCAAAGGCAGCCGCACGAATCACACAAAATCGTCGATCCAAGCAGCCACTCGTTGAATCGTATCTGTTTTTCTACCCTCATCGTCCCCCTGATCGTATTTGCCGGGATTTTTAAAGCGCTACGGTTTCTAAACTACAAACTACGCAATAGTTTCAATAAATTGTCGCGGCTTCGTGGCAAAGAACAGTCAGGAAGGACTGGAAGCATTGGAATAGAACAAGTCAGGACCATAGGAAACATGAGAAATAGAACAAGTAAGGAAGAGGGGCTTGCCCCCGCCTGTCCCATCCAAGCAGCGGCGGGGGCAAGCCCCTCTTCCTGACTTGTTCTATTCTGACTTGTTCTTTTTTACCGCGCCCGTAGAATCCGTGTCTATGCGGCTTAATCAATTTTCGCGGATGTTGCTGGCCGAGTGGCGCAAGCTCAAGCTCCCGATTTCGGGTGAGACTGTCGTTGTCGCCGTTTCCGGAGGCGCCGACTCGACCGCCCTGCTGCTCGCGATCGAAGAACTCAAAACAAATAACAAGCTCTACACCGGCGTCTGCGTCGCACATCTCGATCACCGTCTCCGAAAATCAAGCAGCAAAGACGCGAAATGGGTCGCAGACCTGTCAGCAAAACTCGGTTTCAAAAGCACAATCGGCCGCGCCAAAACCCTCGACGATACTAATGACAACCTCGAACAAGCGGCTCGCGAGGCGCGTTACGCCTTCCTCGAACGCACAGCCAAACGAGTTTCGGCAAACTACGTCCTAACCGCCCACACCATGGACGACCAGGCCGAAACAGTCTTGATGCGCTTGATGCGCGGCAGCGCCAGCCTCGGCCTCGGCGGCATGGAATCACTCCGTCCACTCGCGAAAAACAGCTCGATCAAACTCGTCCGCCCCCTTCTCTGGGCGCGGCGCTCGGAAACCGAAGACTACTGCCGCCTCCGCCGGATGGACTTTCTTTCTGACGAAATGAACGACGATCTGACTTTTGCGCGCGTGAAAGTGAGAAAACAGCTCCTGCCGCTCATGCAGTCGTTCAACAACCGGATCGTGGAAGCGATCTCGCGTACGGCGTCCCAGCTTCGCGAAGACGGCGCCGTACTTGTCAGCGATTCTGATGCACTGTTACAGCGGGCGGCGGTGTCTAATGAGCAGAGTGGTGAAACCAAAGTGCCGGCATTGGACGTAAAGGTGCTGGCCGATGCGCCGCCGGCGTTGCGAAGGAGGGCGCTGCGGCAATGGCTCTCAAACGCGCGCGGCGGTACGCGAAGACTGGAAATGGTTCACCTGTTGGCTGTCGAGAAGCTTTTGGAGGGAAATGCGGGCGGGCGAGTGGCCGAGTTACCGAGTGGTGGAAAGGTCAGACGCAGGCGAAACCGGCTGGAATTTGAGTCCGAAAACGATTGACAGTCAGTTTTGATAGGATTTACAAGATTATTCGGCATTTACATTGGGGAACCTTCAAGACGGATTTGCATCAAAGGGAACAGTTATTTTTACTTCAGTTGTTTCGGAATAAAGCCGAAGCTGGGCAGCGACAAATGACGCCCTGATAAGGTATTATCGGGGGTCGGAGGCGTTAATGAATTTGAGTTCTACGGCAAGACAGATCGTATTTTGGCTCCTGATTATCGCGGGAGCCGTACTGTTGTATAAGCTCGTCAATCCACGCGGGAGCAGCTATCAAACCGTG
>DATFDT010000087.1:0-12241 GCA_035251975.1 Pyrinomonadaceae bacterium
GTGTGGGACTTGCGCTTATGTCGTGTACTGATAATCCAAACGCACTCTCATCTTCCGGCTCGCCCAAAGACGAGGCCGAGAAGTTTCTTGCTGACGCCGAAAAGCGCCTGCTGGACCTGAACATCAAGGCCGGTCGCGCCGATTGGGTGAAAAGCACTTTCATCACTGACGACACGGAGTTGCTCGCTGCCGAAGCGAACGAAAATCTGATCGCCGCGACAACCGAGCTTGCCGAACAGTCGCGAAAATACGAGAACGTCGATCTCTCGCCCGAAGCCAAACGCAAACTCAAACTACTAAAACTCTCGCTGACGCTTCCCGCGCCAAAAGATCCAGCCGAGCGCAGTGAGCTCACCAAAATCACTGCCTCGATGGAAGGCGAATACGGCAAGGGCAAGTATTGTCCTGACGGCGATAAAGGAAAGTGTTTGAGTCTTCCCGATCTTGAAAACATCATCAACAACAGTCGCGATCCGGAAGAGCTGAAGAAGGCGTGGGTCGGCTGGCATCAGATCGCGATACCGATTCGCAAAGAGTACGTGCGCTTTGTCGAGCTCAGTAACAAGGGCGCGAAGGAGATGGGCTTCAAAGACACGGGCGCGATGTGGCGTTCGAAGTACGACATGGAGCCCGATGCGTTTGCAGCCGAGATGGAGCGCTTGTGGCAACAAGTCAAACCGCTCTACGACTCGCTCTACACCTACACGCGCCACAAGCTGTCTGAGAAGTATGGCAAAGACATCGTGCCGGAAGACAAACCGATTCCCGCGCACCTGCTCGGAAACATGTGGGCCCAGCAGTGGGGCAACATCTATCCGATACTCGCTCCCGCGAATGCTGATCGTGGTTACGATCTGACGCAGATACTGAAAACGAAAAACACTGACGCGAAGCAGATGGTTCGCTACGGCGAGGCGTTCTTCACTTCGCTCGGTTTCGATTCGTTGCCGTCGACGTTCTGGGAGCGTTCGCTATTCCTCAAACCGGCGGATCGTGAAGTTGTCTGTCACGCAAGTGCGTGGGACATCGATTACGAAAAAGACGTGCGGCTGAAGATGTGCATACAGATCAACGAGGAAGACTTTACGACAGTGCACCACGAGCTCGGCCACAATTACTATCAGATGGCCTACTCGACGAAACCGTTCCTGTTCCGCGACAGCGCGAACGATGGATTTCACGAAGCGATCGGCGACACGATCGCACTGTCAGTTACGCCGGCTTATCTGAAGCAGCTCAACTTGATCGATAAAGTGCCGGATCAGACTGCAGACATCGGTTTCCTGCTGAATCGCGCGCTCGACAAAGTCGCGTTTCTTCCGTTTGGCTACCTGATAGATCAGTGGCGCTGGAAAGTGTTCTCGGGCGAAGTTGGACCAAACGATTACAACAAGGCGTGGTGGGACTTGCGGCTGAAGTATCAGGGAATCGTGCCGCCAGTACCGCGCACTGAGCAGGATTTCGATCCGGGCGCGAAGTATCACGTGCCGGCAAACACGCCGTACGCGCGTTACTTCCTTGCGCACATTCTACAGTTTCAGTTTCATCGCGCATTGTGTCGCGAAGCCGGTTTTACGGGCCCGCTGTACCAGTGCTCGATCTACGGAAACAAGAAAGCCGGCGAGAAGCTGAAAGCGATGCTTGCGATGGGTATGAGTGAGCCGTGGCCCGCCGCGCTGAAAGCGATGACGGGCGAAGACAAGATGGACGCCACCGCGATCCTCGATTACTTCGCGCCGCTGAAGACGTGGCTCGACCAGCAGAATGCTCAGCAGCCTGCCGCCACTCAATAGCTACAGCCGGGTGATGCTGCTGTCGCGAAGCACGTAGTGTGGTGTTCGCAGTTCTGTGATTATTTCGGCCGTCTGAAACTTGCGCAGCACGTCGGGCGGCCACACGCGATGTGCTCGGCCTTCGCGAACGGTTGCGTTGTTGACGCGCATAAAGTCAAGGGTTGACGGCACGGAAGTCATCGATTTGATGAGCGAATACTTTGGCGTCCGGCGCCTGGCCAGTGGGAACTGTATCGAGAGGATTGAGTTTGCTTGGGCTAGTACTTTCATAAACACCTTGTGTTGAACTCGGATTAACGCCTGTCCACCTTAAGGCAGTCTCAATCGACCACGGTTTCCAGCTTTTTGTTTATCTCAGTGCAAAATTGTAGGGGCGGCCCTCGGTGGCCGCCCCAGCGTGGATTCTCAGCCTGGGCGGCCACGGCGGGCCGCCCCTACAGTCATGTTAACGAGGCCAGCGGTTGTCCCAACGACCTCCTCGACGATTCCCGGCGTAACTGCCATGCCCCCGCGAAATATGGAAGTTGTAGGCGGTTTTGACAGACGAAGGTGTGGAGATCTGACCCGATATCATCCACAGCTTACACCGATTAGAATAATCCGCGTAATCTGTGGATAAGAGCTTTAGGCCGGACGTTGCAGATAGGATCTGAGCTCGGGCCGCGTGGCTTTGCGCATCAACGAGGCCTTTGCTTTCCATTCCATGGCTCGACTCAGTTCGACGAGGAAGTGGGTCTCGCCTGATTCGAATGATGCGATGGGCGCGCCGTCCTGGTAGAGAATGCGGTTGCTCGTGTGCGCCGTGATGCGCGCGCCCGGGATGATGATGCCGACGAGATTCAGTGGATCGGCGGCGCTCACCGAGATCAAGCTCTCCTGTGCGCCCGCGCGACGAATCGCACGAAGCATTCCGATGGCTTCAGGCAGCGCAAACTGTTCACCCGAAATACCGGCGACGAAGCGTCCGCCGCGAACCTCACCGCGCATTTCGAGTCGATGATAGAAGCGCAGCAACACACGCCACGGCAACGCCATTCCTTCCCGTTCAAGCAAACGTTTAAAAACGACGCCGTACCGTTTGAGCAACTCCCACGCGACTTCTTCAACCAGCCTCTGGTCGTTCACGTTTGGCGGAGCGTTGTTGCGCTGCAGGATGGACCAGCGGCCAGCGCTCGCCATCTCGTAAACGGGTTGTCGATGTTTCCGGCGCGATGCTGCCTGGGTCCTGCGGCTTCCGGGTGTCAGGAGGGCACGTAGTCCTGCAAAGCTGTCGGAAACGACCACACCGTTCGCCACCAGCTCAGCCAAAGCTTCTTCAACCTGACTGCGCAACAACTCCGTGTTGTCGACGATGTCAGTAAAGAACGACGCGCCACGCGTTTTCAGATAGTCGTAGACGGTTTGCGTGGTGGTTGAGAATTCAGACGTGCTCGCGGGTGCGGGCTGCGGGAAGACTGAGCTCCAGAGTGCGAAGTTCTTTCGTCGCAGGAGCGCAATCGGTGTGTTGCGCACCGGTCCGGAGCCACGCGATCTTTCACCGTTGTCTGCTGCGGAGCGCGCGAGCGGAGTTAATCGCGCCCAAACTACTTCACCAGACAAACACAAGGCATCGAGCCATGCGGGATCGTATTCGACCATTCGCGCGGGCAGCAGCTCGCCTTCCCACGCTGCGGCGGGTGCTTCGACACCTTCCAACTGCTCGATGATGGCCTTGAGACTTTCCGGACCTTCCATCTGGTGGTCGGGCGTGACCTTCTGCCATGCGAGCAGAAACCGAATGAAATCGCTGCTGGCGACGGGCTCGATCTCCTGTCGTAGTCGATTGAGTGTGTAACTGTGAATTCGAGCAAGCAGGCGGCGCGCGCTCCATTCAGTGGCGGTGATGCCGGGAGTGAATTTGCCGCGGATCACGAAACCTTCAGCTTCGAGTTTTAGCAAAGCAGTTTCGATCTCGAGCTTGTTCAGACCGGAAGAAGCGACAAGTTGATCGACGGTTACTGGTCCGAGTCCTTCCAAACGCCCGCGAATTATTTCGACGAGCGCATCTTCAAACGCCCAGGGTGTGCGAGCAACACTTTCCGGAGCAGTAATCGGCGGCTGCAACTCAGCGTTTGGATAAACGATTCTCAGTTGCGGTAAGCGCTCGGCCGCAACCCACAATCTCGTGGTTCCGGTGAACATCACTGCCGCGCGACGATCCGCATTCAGCTCCGCAAAGAATTGCTGCCACGGTGCGCCTTCCGCTTCCGTTACAAAGCCAAGCTCAACGAGCGCGTCGTGAAGCTCGTCTGCATTCCGAGGCTCGGGCCACACTTCATCACGCACGCGATCGATCGCGGACTGATCGAGTTTGCCCATGTCGGCTGCTGTTTCCGGGTCGAGCCAGCGTCGTTGAAACACGGCGCGTGTGCGGCGCTCTTCGAGCGGTGCATCGTCGAGAAATGCGTATGGCCGCGCGTTGAGAATCTCCTGCGAGAGCGGCGAAGCCTCGATCACGTCGCGCGCGAACAGGTTCTTCTCGTTTCGCTCGATAGCAGTCAGCAGACGCTCGAGGCCCTCGATGTCCATCGCTTCTTCGAGACAGTCTTTGACTGTTTGATCCACAAGCGGGTGCGTTGGTATCTCGCGTTCGCCGGTCGGAAGATTTTCAGCGCACGCGACCTGGTCCGGGAAGATGGCAGTCAATAAATCTTCTGCGTCCATGCGTTGCAACTGCGGCGGAATCTTCTTGCCACCACGACGCCGCAACACAGCCAGTGATCGAGTCACGTTCCAGCGCCAGCGAATGTTCCACATCGGCGCATCGAGCAATGCCTGGCACAAAAGCTGTCGCACCGTCTTCGAATTTAGATAATGAAATACATCATCGAGCGGAAAGCTGTGCGTTGGTCCAAGCGAAAGCACGATCGCATCTTCCGTCGCCGCAGCCTGCAATTCAAAATTAAACTTCCTACAGAACCGTTTCCGCAGGGCCAACCCCCACGCCCGATTCAAACGACTACCGAACGGCGAGTGCAACACGAGCTGCATACTCCCGCTATCATCAAAAAATCTTTCAAGGACGAGATTATCCTGCGACGGCATCACACCCAACACGATCTTCGCGCCCGCCAGATACTCAACAATCTGTTCCGCCGCTGACTCCGATATCCCCACCTCGCTCGTCAACCACTCCACAGCCCCGTCCAGCCTAACCCCCGATCCGTTTTCATCCGCGTTAACCCGCGTCGCGACTTCCTCCCGTAATCGCGAAACTGAAATGGACAGTTCATGCGTCCTCGCCGGCGCCTCACCCAACCAGAACGGAATTGACGGCGGCTGACCGTGCGCATCCTCAACTCGCACCTTTCCCTGCTCGACACGCAACACACGCCACGAAGTGTTTCCGAGCTGAAAGATGTCGCCCTGCAAACTCTCGATCGCAAAGTCTTCATTCACTGTGCCGATAACGAGATCGCTCGGCTCGAGCACGACTGCATAATCCGCCGTGTCAGGAATCGCGCCGCCGGACGTAATCGCAGCCAACCGCGCACCTCTGCGACCGCGTAGTCGCTGGTTCACCGCATCGTGATGCAAATACGTCGACCGTCGCCCTCGTTTAGTACTGAACCCTTCAGCCAGCATCCGCACGATCGAATCAAACTGCTCGCGTTCAAGATTGCGATACACGTAAGCCCGACGAACCATCCGAAAGAGATCGTCTTCGCCCCACTCTTCTGCCGCGACTGCCGCGACAATCTGCTGCGCGAGAATGTCGAGCGGTTTTTCCGGGATCTCCAAACGATCGAGCTCGCCACGTCGCACGGAATCCACGATTGCCGCACATTCGACGAGCTCATCGCGCGAGAGCGGAAAGATTCGGCCCTTCGGAAAACCTGCGACCGTGTGGTTCGAACGGCCAACACGCTGCAGGAAACTCGCGATCGAACGAGTCGAGCCAAGCTGGCAAACAAGATTCACGTCGCCGATGTCGATACCGAGCTCGAGCGAGGCAGTGGCAACGAGCGCGCTCAACTCGCCCGACTTCAATCGCTGCTCAGCCTGCAGACGATGCTCGCGCGCAAGACTGCCGTGATGCGCAGCGATGTTCTCGTCGCCGATGCGCTCACCGAGATGTCGTGCGACTCGTTCAGCTAAGCGCCGCGTGTTGACGAAGACGAGCGTGGTATGGTGCTGGCGAATCAGTTGGGCCAGTCGATCGTAAACTTCTTCCCAAACCTCGCCGGACATCACGGCTGATACAGGCGATTCGGGTAGCTCGATGGCGAGATCGAGTTTTCTGACGTGACCGCTGTCGATGATCGCGCAGTTGGGCGTGTTGCTCGCATCGAGGTTTTCAGTGCCGACGAGAAAACGGGCGACTTCTTCGATGGGACGCTGCGTCGCCGAAAGCCCAATGCGGGTCAACGAAGCATTATTCGAACGCACGAGTTGTTCGAGACGCTCGATCGAGAGCGCGAGATGTGAGCCGCGCTTGTCGCCGACAACAGCATGAATCTCATCAACGATCAGTGTTCGCGCGGTTTCGAGCATCCGGCGACCGCCTTCGCTGGTCAAAAGAATGTAGAGCGACTCGGGCGTAGTGACGACGATGTGCGGCGGACGCTTCGTCATCGCGGTTCGTTCCGAGGCGGGTGTGTCGCCGGTGCGAACGAGCGTGCGAATGTTGACTTCGGGCAGATCGAGCGCTTTTAGTTCTTCCTGAATTCCTTCGAGCGGGACCTGGAGATTTCGCTGCACGTCGTTGCTGAGCGCTTTCAGTGGTGAGACGTAAATGACGTGTGTGGAGTCGTCGAGTTTTCCTTCGACGCCGAGACGAACAAGATCGTCGATTGCAGACAGAAACGCGGCGAGAGTCTTACCGGATCCAGTGGGCGCAGCAATCAGCGTGTGCCGCTGCTTCTTGATCTCAGGCCATGCTTGTAACTGCGGCTCGGTCGGGGCGGGAAAGCTGCGCGCGAACCAGCGCGCCACGGCTGGATGGAAGAGTTCGTGTTTCATAGGTGAAATGCATTATAAAGCACGCCACAAAAAGCCACAAAAGAAGATCCGCGTTTTCAATCCGCGGAAATCCGCGTTTACTCAAACTGTTTCCTAAACTGCTCGAATTGTTCTTTGAGCTTCTCGACTTCCGCCGCGAGCTCTTCAACCTTCTGTTCCAGACTCGCTCGTCGTGATGGACTCGCCGCAGCCACACGCTCGGTTTCAGCCAACGCTTCGAGATCGATCTCACCATTAAGCAGATGCGCGAACCGGCCTTCTTTCTGTCCCGGCTGGCGCGGCAGTCGCGCGACGAGCGGCTCCGAATCGTGCGATATCAGCCCGTTGAGCGTCGTTTCAACTTCTTCCAGACTTGCAAAGTCGTGCAGACGTCCCGCGTTGCCACGCAACTCACCAAGCGTCTGCGCGCCGCGCAACATCAAGACACACATCAGCGCCACCTCGGGATGGCTCAGGTGCATCACTTCCGGCATCACGTGCTTGTACTTCGGCACGCGACTCGTGCTGCCGTAAAAGACATACGCGAGGTTCTTCTCACGCAGGCTCTCCACGGCGTCTGCAACCTGGTTCTCTGGATACGTCGTGACGGGATTGCGGTTGTTCTTCTGGTTGCAAGCGAGCGTCAGCGCGTTGAGCGTGAGCGGGTAGTATTCCGGTGTCGTGACCTGCTTCTCGATCAGCGAGCCGAGCACACGGGTTTCAATGTCGGTTAGGAATGTCGGCATAAGAAACAGATTCTCCCGCAGCGGCGCAGCGACGCTACGTTTGCACATATTCTTCGTTGCGCCGCTGCGCCGCCGCGGGAGATATTCTTTTTAGATCTATTGGTCGTCGCCGTCAGCAGTGCTCGGGCGTTGTCCTTGCCCACGTGGCTCCGTGCGTCCGACGTTCAGGTTGTCGTAATTCAACGCAGCATTGAACACCAGGAAAAACTCGCCCTGCGTCTGGTGCCGCCACATCGGGTTCGTAGCAAACATCACGACGTGCCCGCGCCCAACCGGCACATCAACGATCGCCGGACGATTCGCAAGCTCATTGCCGCCCGCGAGCATGCCGCTGATAAGCAGGTTCTTCTCGTCAGACGCAAAACGCAGCACGACGCGCGGTCGCAACTGCGGCGGCGTGAAGAACGGGCTCTCGCGCAGATCGGCATCCGGATCCGGCCGGTTGTTCGGATCCGCGGGCCGTGGCTGTGGCATCGCCTGAATCACATCCGGATCGTTAACACCGCCGCGTCCGGAAGCGCGGGAGCCTGCACCGCCGCCCTGACCACCGCCACCTCCTCCACCGCCGAACCCGCCACCGCCTCCCGTCTGCACTTGAAACAGCGGCGACTGGCTGAAGTAGATCGGCAAACCAGCATCGTAGCCGTAAGCAATGGGGCTCTTTCGATCGGAAAAAGTCGAGTTGTAAATCGAGCCACGCGCCTGCAGCCTCTCGGCCGGTTGAATCGAAACACCACTCGTGATGCCGTAGTCGATCGGCACTTGCGAGACGCCGCCAATAGTGATGAAGAGACCACCGTCTTCAATGAACTTCTGCAAGTTAGCGACGCCGGCGACTGTCATCCCGCCACGCATGTCATCAGTCTGATCCGGTGAGTTACCAAAGTTCGGCGTAACCGCTGACGCCTTCCACGGAATCGGGTCACCACGTCGAGGCATGCCGTTGACGATCGCCTGCGCTGAGCCGCCGACTGGCGGGAAGATCAACACGTCAAACTTCTCGCGCAGGTTTGGAGTGTTGCGAATGACGTGATCGGAGATGTACGTGTAGGGAATCTGATACTTATCAAACTCGATACGATACCAGCCTTCGTTTTGCGTGTTGGTCCACGTGTGAACAATCGCGATGCGCGGAACCGCGAGCTCGTGCGTCTTCACTTCCGGCAGCTTCTCGACACCAACTGCCTTCAGCCCGAGTTCAGTAGCAGCAGACTCCAGCCGCGATCTTAAATCCGCGGGATTGCCGTCCTTCTTAATGATGAACGAGCCCGTGTTGTACTGCTGATCGCCAACCTTGAACGAATCTTCCGCGGCGCTCATCTTTACGTCTTTCAAGCGAAAGCGCAGCGTCGCGAGTGTGTTGTCGGTGTTGTGATTGATCAGGTAAGCGATCGCTGATGCCGGACCGCTCAGTTGGCCGGTTACCTTTGCGTCCTGCGTCAGCAAGGTTGCAGGCGCGTCGAGCACGCTTTTATCGACGACGCGCACGGTTTTGACGTTGCGCATCGCGCCCATCGTCCAGCCGGTGTCGTCATACGGCGCTGGATCGCTGACGTTGTAGTACTGCGTGTCGAGCAACATGTCGGCCATGCGCGAATACGGCTGGTCCATCCGAACGATGTAAGAGCCCGCCGGGTATTTCTGATCCTTAACGCTGAACTCCTTCGTCGCGCGATGCACTTCAACGCCTTGCAGTCGCAGCAAATTCACCATGTCAGCGGCTTCAACCGGACGCGGCGTGTCGCCGGGAATAATGTAAGCCGCGGGGCCTTCGTTGGCAGCCTTTGCGATCGAGCGTTTGCTCTTCAGGTAGAAGTTGTTCAGGAAACGCTCTTTTTCCGTCGCGACGAAGTTCATCGCAAACAGGATCGCTGACTGCTGCATGTTGACGTTGTTGCGCATGGACCATTTCACGCGCGGGAAGGGCGGATTGGGCCGGTACCAGACACGCGAGGTCTGGTTGGCGCCGAGAGTTCGCTCGCGCGTGTCGGCGCCGCCGTTGCCGAATGTTTCGTAGAAACGACCGATCGCGTTGTGACCGGTGGCGATGTAGAGCATGTAATTCGGCGCCCAGCCGTCGTAGAAACCGTGCGTCCAAACACCCGGAACGCCGCGCTTCGTCATCTCCTCGATCTCGTGGTACGCGAGCAACTGAAACTCGTCGATCGCGAGCGGATCGAGCCAGGCGTTGTATGGACCGGTGCCGGTCATCGTGTATAGGTAGGGCACTGATTCGTGCAGGTCGTGAAGCACGGTCGGGTGATAGTCGAGAAACGTCTTCATCTGGTTGCGCGTGAGCGCGAGTGCGAGTCCGAGACCATCGCGGTTGTTGTCGTGTGCGACGTACTTGCCCCAGTAAAGCAATGGCGGAGCCGGTTTGCCGGGGTTTGCTTTGCGATAGTTGTAAAGATCAACCATGCGATCGCGGCCATCAACTTCGAGCGCCGGAGTGATCATGACGATCATATTCTTGCGAATGTCTTCGATGAATGGCGAGTCCTCAACCGCGAGGCGATAGGCCATCTCCATCAGCATCTCGGGCGAGCCAGTTTCGGGCGAGTGGATCGAGCCGGAGGCCCAATAGAACGGCTTGCCTTCGGAGATCAGCGTGTGTGCTTCGGTGTCGCTGAGCTTTCTCGGATCGGCGAGTTTTGCGGTTATCTCTTTGTAACGATCGAGCTTCGCGAGGTTCTCTTCATCACTCACGAGCACGAGCATCTGTTCGCGTCCCTCTTCACTCTTTTCCGGCGCGACAAGCACGCGTACACGCGGCGACGCTTTCGCGAGCTCGCGGTAGTAGCGATAGAGATCTTTCGTGTAAGTGAGCTTGTTCGGAGTCCCAACTGCGTAGCCTAAAACTTTTTCAGGAGAAGGCACCTTGTCTGACAGCGGCAAGTGATCGACGAGCTCGGTCATGAAGTACTTTTCGGTTGTGTACTCGGCGATCTTCGCGCCGTAAGCCGTGTCGAGCGGAGACTTTGGTGTGGTGTATTTTGGATTGACGGGCGTGCTTTTCGTCGGGGGCGCTGGCGCGCTGGCTCCAGTTGATTCAGTGTTATTGCGCGCGTCAGTCTGCGCGAGTGCTGAACCCGCGGCAAACACCACAAACACAAAAATAGCGAGCACTCTTCGAAGTTCTGGGGACATGATGTTTCTCCTTCGTTAAGGTAGGCCTGATCCGCTTATCGATCCTGTGCACACCGAAATCCCGAAAGCATCCAGCGCTCGTTGGCGTGGAAGAAATTTCGGTACGTCGCTCTGATGTGCAACTGCGGCGTGGCAAACGAGCCGCCGCGCAAAACCTTTTGATTGACGAACCACTTGTCGTTGTATTCGTCAAACTCTGACTTGAATCCCGGGTACGGCACGTAGTCGGAAGTGGTCCACTCCCACACGTCGCCGATCATCTGCTGGCAGCCGTAAGCGTTCGCGCCTTCCGGGAAAGCGCCGATCGGGGCGACCGACCAGAAATCGTTCTCGAAAAGATTTGTGTTGCCGCTGGTGGGGTCAGTGTCGCCCCACGGAAATGCCGTCCTGACGTTGCGGCGTGCATCATAACACGCGGCCTTCTCCCATTCCGCTTCGGTCGGGAGTCTCTTGCCCGCCCACTTCGCAAATGCTGAGGCTTCGAAATAACTGACGTGAGAAACGGGCTCGTCCTTCTTGCTCGTCGCGGGATGGAGACCGGCGAAGTCTCGAATCATCCACTCGCCGTCGTGTAACTCCCAGTAAAGCGGCGCGCGCCAGTGCTCGTTATTGATTGTTGTCCAACCTTCGGAGAACCACCAGCGGAAGTTTTGATAACCACCGTCGTTGATGAATTCGAGGAAGTCGCCGTTGCTGACCGGCGCTTTGTCGAGCGCGTAGTCCTGAAGAAAGACCTGGTGCGCAGGCTTCTCGTTATCGAATGCGAAGTCACCCAGTTGGTTCGCACGGCTCGCGCCCGAGTGGTCATAACCGAGCGAAAACAGCCCGCCTTCGATTTCAGCCATGCCTTCAACTCGCATTGAAGGTTTCGGCAGTGGCTTCATGGATACGTCAAACTGGTCGCACAGAAGATGTTTGATATCGTAAACGAGTAACTCCTGGTGCTGCATCTCGTGTTCGAGTCCGAGTCGTACCAACGACCGCAGCGGCTTCGATAAATTATCTGGTGATTCGAGCAGAGACAGGACTTGTTCGTCGATATGATTGCGGTAAGCGACGGTTTCTTTCACGGTCGGACGCGACTTAGTTCCACGTTTCGGACGCTCGATGCGCTCGCCGAAACCTTCGTAATACGAGTTGAAATAGAAAAGGAAATCTTCGGAATAGACTCGATAACCGGGCTTATGAGCCTGCAGCACGCTTTCGAAGAACCACGACGTGTGGCCGATGTGCCAGCGCGGCGGGCTCATGAATTCCGCTGTCTGGACTACGTAATCTTCGATCTCGAGCGGCGCGACGATCTGCATCGTGCGGGCGCGGACTTGCTTGTAAAGCTCCGCTATGGAGACGGAATCCTGCCTTGAGATCTCGCGGATTGTCGAAGCCATGATTGTTTGGCGTTAATAATAACTCGAAACTGTAATACGACCTATTCGACCTATTTGACGGTAGTGTGTTGCTGGTTTCTTTTTCAACCAGCGGGGGCAAGCCCCTCTTCCTGACTTGTTCTATCTTGGCTCCAAATTTCCATTAGACGATTTGCGCAACTGAGAATAGAACAGGTCAGGAAGAGGG
>DATFDT010000088.1:0-10452 GCA_035251975.1 Pyrinomonadaceae bacterium
CGAGCATTTCATCGAAACGGTTTACAATCGCAAGCGACTTCACTCAGCCATCGGCTACCGACCACCGGTCGAGTTCGAAGGTTCGCTGGCGCAACTAAAACTTTCTTAACTTTCTGTTTCACTTTTGGGGTGCACTACAACCTATGTGCCAAGGCGAGAGTCTGGCAAAAATAACATTGTTACGGAGTTAGTGTACGGCCATAAGCTCGGCTTACCTTTAACGAAAACCACAGAGACCCTTAGGATTCACGATAACCAAGTATTGTCGAGAGAAATCTCTCACGACCGACAAGATATTGATTTCAAGGGCGCTAAAATTTCAATTGTTGAGAAAGATCGGATCAGCCGCACGCATATCATTGCCGAAGAGAGAGAAGGATTTAGGCCTCCGCTAGTCGAAAATTGGGTTTCGGATGCGATTGTGTTTTTGACCGCAACACTGGTTTATCCTCGGCTTACTATTCGTCATTTCGATACGACTTCGTTTGTGTTTGTTCGAGCGTTTCCTTCAGACAGCCGATCTGGAATGCCCGCTCCGATAGCCTTCAACAATCTGAGCAATACGTGGGATCTGTTCAGCTTGTTTTTGTCGAAATGTGAGGAAGGGCAGCATTTTGAGGCAATTGATCTCACCCGTATTTTCCAAGAGGTGATTTTAGCGAGTACAGGAACGGTTCAAGCGTTTGTTCTTTCCTTGGCACTTGCATCGAGAATCTCTTGGGGCAACTGACGGAAACCCTGAAGGTCGATTCACCCGATGACACGGAAGTGCATCGTCTGAGGGAGTATGTTGCGAAGTGGCAAGGTGACTCAAACCTTAAAGCTCGTGCGTTAGGATTGCTTACGATGCTAGGGACCAAACCCGCGTCAATTGCGCTTAAGAAGGCTGAAGCGGAAGGAATAATCAACAAAGATCACAGACGTGCTTGGAGAAAGATCCGGCCATACTTAGCGCACGGCGGCATCATTAAAGATCCGTTTGATCCAGTCTTTTGGAATACGCGGAACCTCCTTATCGATATGAGCTATAAGTTGATTTTCAAATTGATTGGCTATCAGGGTCCCCCGCCAATTCTATTGAGTCACGATCAGTTGTTATAGAACTCGCCTTTTTGTTTTTGACTCGCGGATCGGTGACGTGGTCCACAACTCACAGAGGAAAAAATCGACTTCCCGGCATGGGGGTAAATTATAAGTGTCGTTTCTTGTGTGCCGATAGTGTGCCAACCAAACGAAACAGCGTGATACTGTGAGATACAGAGACACTCACTAAGCAGTGAAAAGGCTAATGAATCGGCACAGGAGGCAACTGACTAGAACTGAGCGAAACAGCCGAGTTAAGACTCTGGATCTGGCTATCGGGGTTCGAGTCCCTGCCTCCCAGCCAAATAGATTCAAAAACTTTGCTCATTCCGCCAAGATCCCCTAAGATTCAGCCCAGTTACCACCCCGCTCCCAGACCCAGAAGCCTTTGGCTCTAACGACAAGCAGTCTACCTCACTGCTCAATCCACGAACGGAGGAACAATGGAATGCTAAGAATGTTTGTGCTGAGTCTTATCGTTTTCGCTTCACTCTTAATCGGTGTACCCGCAAAACCAAAACCAGTCGCTGCGTTTGTTGGCATCTCGGTTTACGGTGCATGGCATTGTGGTAATGACTTTTGCACGTGGTCCACTGTGCGCAACATGACTGACTTCAATACCCGCAATCGCTGGCTGATCGATCGGGGCGACGGCTCGCCGTCCGTGAACCTCGTCGTGTTGAGCTTCGTGCACCCGCTGCGACTGCTTAACAAGACCAACGATGCGAGCACGTCGCAGGGTATTCCGATCGGAATGAATCAGGCAGTGGTTGATTACTTCAAGACGCGCGGCGTTCGCGTGCAGTTGTCGATGGGAGGAATCACTTACACCGACGCGTGGAACGAGGCGCTCGCTACCAATCCAGTGCAACTCGGATTGAACGCAGCCGAGGCGGCGCAACGACTTGGCGTGGGCTTCGAGATCGATTACGAAGAGAATACGGATCCGAATCTCCCTGCATTGCAGGCGTTCATCAATGCTTATCGATCGGTGCTCCCGTACGACGCTTCGGGAAACAATCACGCGGCGCGCTTGACGATCGATCTCGCAGCAGGCGATCGCTGGCTGATCGCGTTGACGCGCAAAGCCACGGCTGACTGGCTGAACACGTCGACACCCGTGCTCGATTACGCGAATGCGATGGTCCCGGCGCGACAGCCTAATTCTGCTGCGACTGCGACCGCCGACTGGCAGGAGCACGTTGACGGCAAGCCGCAGTTTGCTCCTCCAATCTTGCCGCTCGCGCCCGCCAAGTTTACCGGCGCACTGTACATCGTCACCGGTTCCAAGCCGGCGCCTGAGTGCGTCAACTTCACGAGCTCGTTGATCAACTCAACCGGAGCGTACGTGCAGTCGGTCGCACCAAACGGCGCCGGGACGACGAGCGGAATGCTTGGTTACATGTTCTGGGCCGCAGAGTGTCCGGCGACGCGGCGGGTTTGTACGGTACCACCGAATTCGTGTGAAGGTGGCGTCGGCCTCGGCGCGGACACGTACAACATCCCGATCCCAATGCCGCCACTACGGCAGAGTTAGGCTTCTACGCATATTCTTTAGCCGCGGATTTAAGCGGATAAACACAGATCTCCGTGAATCCGCGTTATCCGCGGCTAATTCTTCTTCTATGGTTTCTTGTTTTCGCTGATGTACTGCTCCAGCTTTTTGCGATCGGGGTAATCAGGTTTTTTCTTGAGAAGTTCTTCGTATTCGACGGCGGCCTTGTCTTTCAGTCCGGCGGCGTTGTAGAGCCAGCCCAGATCGAGATGGGCCTGGATGTTTCCCAGCCTCCCTGCCTCGTTTAAATACGGAATCGCTTTCGATCCCTTTTTCAAACGAAGGTAGGCCTCACCCAGAAATAAATTCGCGTCAGGCGACTGCGGTTGCAGCTCGACAGCACGTGTTAATTTGTCGACCGCTTCATCAAACCTCTTTTGCATTAGCAACAGCTTACCGAGATTGATTAACGACAGAGCGTAGGTGGGCTTAATCTCGATGGCCTTCGCATAAGCCTTCTCAGCATCTTCACGTTTTTCCTGGACGAGGTAAAGAGTTCCTAAAAGATTCCACGCCTGAAAATCGTTCGCGTCAGTTTCAACAATCTGGTTGAGCAGCTTGACTCCGTTTGCATAGTCTTTCTTCTCAACCGCTGCATGCGCTTTGTCGAACAACGATTTGTTGGCCGCCGAACGAGTATATAAGTCTGCGGCTGAAACCACGCCGACGGTGTTTGATCTGGAGCCGGGTCTGTCTTTCCATTCGAACTCAAAATCCTGCCGAACATCCGAGGCCGTAGTGCCGGTGAGTTGCAGCCGCAGGCGCGCAATTTCGCTTTCGTTGGTTTCCACCGCGATGTCGTACTCTCCGCCACGCAAATTCGAGAACCGGTAACGTCCACGGTTGCTGACGGTTTGACGGCCAACGACCTTGGTTGATTGGTCATACAAGACGACCGTTACGCTCGAAGGTCCCGGCGTTGTTGCCTTACTGTCATCGATCTTGACATCGCCCCACAGGACATAGCCGGCCTGACTCATTGCGGGTGGCGACGTCACGAACACCAGCAGCAGCACGAATATCAAAAGCGCAATTTGTCTTTGGAGTTTCATGAGTCGATTATTTTCACTCAGGAATGCGTTGCAGTCTACAAAAACAAAAAGGGGCTCCCAGGTTCGGGAGCCCCATTAAACTCAGTGAGAGTCAAGTTGAATTAGAACTCCCACCGGAATCCAAACTGCATAACGCGCGCGGTGCTCTGCACGCCGGTGATTTGACCGAGGTTCTGGGAACCGATGTCAATGACCGCCGGTGGTGCAAACACGTTGTGGTTGAACAGATTGTACGACTCCCAACGGATCTGAATGCGTTGAGTTTCCGACCACGGCAATCTGAAGTTCTTCAGCAGCGCCGTATCAACAGTCCAGAACGGCTGCGAGCGAAGGACGTTACGACTGCCAGCCTCACCGTGACGGAAGTACTGCGCCACGCCTGTTCCCGTATTCGGATTATGAACCGCATTCGGATCGGCGAAGAACTGAATTCCATTCGGAGTGTCGTGAATCGAGGCCTGCAAAACACTCAGGTCTCCGCTCAACGCCGCGGGAACACCGTTGGCGCCGTCGAAGATAAAGGTTCGTGGCCACGAAGCCGTCGCCAAACTGAACGGCAGTCCGCTGCGGGCGTTGAAGATACCGGTGATTTCCCAACCACCGATAATTGTATTCACCCAGCCCGGCGCGTCACCGCCGAACATGCGTCCGCGACCGAAGGGCAACTCCCAGATTCCGTTTACGTTGAACAGATGACGAATATCGAAATCTGAAGGTCCACGGCAAACGCGCAGGTTAGTCGCGTCGCAGATCAAACCGCCTGACGTCGTAGTGTTTGCGACGGTTGACTGGTTATCAAGCGAGTGCGACCACGTGTAGTTAGCGTCAAACTGGAAACCCTTCGAGAAGCGTTTCCGCAAACTCAACAACATGCCGTCGTAACTTGACGAGCCTTTGTTGGTGACGAATGCATTCACAGCGAATTGCGAGCTGATGCCAACATTCGGTCGCAGAGCTCCCGCTGCTCGGAGTGCCTGAATCGTGTCGGCGGTATCGCCGATGGAGATTTCAAACCCGAGATTGTTGACTGCAAATGCGGTACAGCTTGTGTTGCCGGGGCCGAGAAATGCAGGAGTGCAATTCTGCGGTCCGCCGAGAACCGCACCAATTTGATTTTCAAACCAGGGCTGCGGCGTAAATGGTACACCCGCATTGAGCTGATCCTGCAGGTTGTTTAAGGCTGCAAGCATCATCTGGCCGGAAGCAGCATCTTTGAAATCCAAAATCTGAGCTGCATCGGCGAGAGTGAAGAGTCCGCGAGCCTGACGTCCCACATACGAGGCTTCAAAAATGTAATTGCCAGGCAATTCACGTTGGAAGCCGAAGGTGTACTGCATCGAGTATGGGATTCGGAAGTTAGGATCTACCGCGTAGTTAGTGTTTCCGGTAGCACTTCCCGTTCCCACGCCGGCCGCGTTTACTCGCGGAGTGAACGGTATGGTGACAGCGGGAGCCACATTCGTAATCGGTACGCTGTTGATGCTCGAGAAGCGCGGGAAGTTCTGAAGCGCCAGAGCACCGTTGGCGGCCGAGAAGCTGGTAGTTACAAATGTGTCGAAGATGTAAGTGCTTTGATCCTGAAGGAACGTAATCGCACCACCGGGACGATCATAAGTAACAGTCCCACCGCCGCGAATTACAGTCTTGCGATCGCCGAACAGTTTGCCTAACGGGCCACTCCTGAACGATGGATTCCAGGCGAAAGCCAGGCGTGGTCCGAAGTTGTTGTATTCAGTGTCGTAGAACGGTCTCGCGTTGTTTGCTTTACCGCCCAGGTTGTAAACGAGGAACGGTTCAGCCGATGCGCCTGCGATTCCAGCCGCGGCGTTTTGCTGGCGCAAATTGAACAGAGTCTCGAAGTCGAGATTCTGAATTGACTGGGCACCGTTTGTTTCATACGGCGCCGGATAAATGTGCCAGCGAACTCCATACGTAAGCGTGAGATCGTGACGCACCTTCCAGTTATCACCGGCGTACAGTTCATACTCGTTGTAACGCCAGTCACGATTTCTTCCAGTGGTTAACGGAAGAACATCCTGGGAGGAATCGTAATTGAATCTTGTGCCTACCGAGGTAATAGTGCCCAGCAGGAACGTCAACGCGGAGTCGTATGCATTTCGCGTTGCGGCGGTTGTATTGAGGTTGTCCGGACGGACAAGCGCGTTTCCAAGACTGGAGGCGAAATTGCCGCCGAGACCCACCGTTGGGAAATTGAAATCGCTCGTCAGGTTTGTCCTCTGATTGATGAATTTCGCCGAAGCGCCAAACGCTATTCCATGCGTGCCCTTCGTCCAGTTCACGTCATCGCGCAAGGTCCAGACCGGAACTTCACGAGCCTGGGTGGCGAAGCCGGCAAACGGCGCCGTCAGTGGTGTGAACGTGTACGACTGAGGCGAAGACGGATGGAATAGATTTGGGAATCCGAGAATGGATTTCGTGAGACCCACCGTTGCGGAGTTCACGAAGTTACTGTTCGCCGTCCAGTTGTGACCCACAGCAAAAGCCCAGTCGCCGGTAGTAATCTGAGCCGTTTCCGGATCGCCCGGGAACTGCGCGGCTACTGAGTTCACAGTATCCGTTTGGGCAGCGCTGATCTTGTTCATGCGAACAAACAGTCGTTGATTATTGGTGATATTCACGTCAACACGACCCGTGTACGTGTTGTCGGCACGGTGAGAAGGTGCGTTGAAGCGAAAGACTCCGGTGTTGACACCATTGCCGCCCGTAAGATCGTTGGGCAGCGGATACCGCTGGTTAACGAAGTCCAATAGCTGTTGATTTACACCAGCATGCAGTGGATCAAAACCCGCAACCTGGGCCGGGGTCAAAATCGTGATGCACTGCGGGTTCACGTTAAGTCGTGAATTGGCAGGACAACCGGCATTCACGTATGCAAGACCACCGTTTCGAAAGTGCGGAAGCGGAACCGTGCGAGCATAAGAGATGCCCTGTGCATCGCGCCGCGCTTCGTAATCGAAGAAGAAAAATATCTTGTCCTCACCGCTCCAGATAGAGCGGCCGCCTTCTCCAAAGTTAGGCAGGTACACTGGACCACCAATGCTACCGCCAAACTGATTGCGGGTAAGCTGCGGTCTTTCGATGCCGCTGCGGTTGTTGAAAAAGCTGTTGGCAGTAGTTGCCGCAGTGCGATTGTACTCGCGGAGCGAACCGTGCCACTCATTCGTACCGCTCTTGGTGATGAGCTCGATCTGACCGCCGCTGCTGCGACCTTCTGATGCCGCAGGATTCGCGGTAACCGTGCGGAATTCCTGAATCGCATCGATGGGCGCGTTGCCGGTGGTCGCAAACGCCTGGCCAGTGGCCTGATCGTTCGCATCGATTCCGTCAACGGTGATGTTGCCCTGGTCCGCACGCGAACCGGTCACAGAGCCGACGCGGTTGGTTGCTCCAGTGCCGACGTTGTTACCGACCACACCGGGCTGCAAGCCGATCAGTGAGGCTGGCGAGCTACGAATCGCGATGGGAAGCTCCTTCATTCGTCGCTCTTCAATAACGTTTCCGATACTGGCATCGGTTGTGTTCAGTGTTGCGCCGGCTTCGGCCGTTACAACAACACTTGTGGACACCTGGCCCACCGTCAGTTGCGCGTTGTGAGTTTCGGTATTACCTACACCCAGCGCTATTCCCGACAGTTCCAGAGTCTCGAATCCAGTGGCAGTGAATTTAAGCGAGTAACCCTGCCCTGGTGGAACTTGTGCAAACGAGTAAACGCCACGATCGTTCGTCGTCGTCGTTCTTTCTTGCGAAGTCTTGGAATCGACTAAAGTCACAGTCGCGCCTGCCACCACTGCACCCGTGGGATCGGTTACGGTTCCAGTGACGGCTGAGGTCGATGACGTCGTCTGTGCGAAACATACGACTGGCAAGAGAAGTAAGAGTAGACTCACGATCAGTGACGATTTTAGTTTCGTCATAATTTCTGAATCTCCTAATCTGTTTTCATTCACGGGCACGACGCCTGAACCTTTGTGACTTGCTCGGTCGTAAGCGAGGTGCGTTTGGAAGCCAGCATCAAGAAGACAGTCGTATCCTTTGAGTGAGGACGAGCGCCCTACTGTGATCTAATTTTTTGGATTATGCTGCTGGCTTCTTCTTACGCGTGTTCAATAAAGTCTGATCACGCAGAAACCACGAGTGCAAAGTTCGTGCCCGTACGAAAATGCGGCCCGCGTTCTGAAAATTTTGAGTGAGTGGAAAGTGAGTCGTTGGGAAATTCGGATCGTTTACGAGTCATTGAATTTTTTAGCAAGCTGCATTGCTAAATAGTCTGATCATGCGCGTGAACATGGACGCGTTAACGTGTACGAAAGAATGAATTGTTGTTAAAAGCATCTTCAGAATACTTGCAGAAAATTGAATAAGGTCACGGATAAAACGGATCATGGACCACTACAATCAAGCGAAAATATTTTGTGCTTTTTGTGCCTTTTTGTGAGTTAATCAGTTCTCTTCCACGCGCTCTCCCGCTTGCAAAAGCATTCGAGTCTTGCTAAACCTCGTCAACGGAATGCCCCAATATGGGAGAAGTATCATGAAGAAAACATTTCGACTTCTGCTCTCCACTTTGCTGCTGGTCTCGATCTCAACACCTCTCGTCGCTGACACCATTCGTCTTAAAGATGGCAGTGTTATTCGCGGCCAGGTAATCGGTTTTAAGGACCAGCAATTCACTATCTTGATCGGTGGAAACGCAAGAGGCAGACGCGGGCAAACCACCGTTTACGTAGAAGACGTCGAATCGATCGAGTTCGACTCAAACAGCGGCAACACCAGCAGCACGAGCACGATGGACGCCAGCACCGCGCGGAACAATCCGCCGCCCGTGACGCGACCATCAAGTCCTGTCACTCAGCCTGACAACAATCGCACGATCGAGTCGTCACCTGTTTCGTCTTCTGCGGCTCCGACCTTCTTTACTATCAAAGTCGGAGTCCGCGCCGATAACGCTAACAACGGTTGGACGAACAGCGGTCTCGTCGTGCGCAAGGGACAGCGACTGCGAATCAGTGCTTCGGGTCGTGTTTCCCTTGGCCGCGGACGTTTCTCAACTCCGGGCGGGTTGAACAACATTCCGGATGGCGACAAACTGATGCGCAACGAAGCCACAGGCGCGCTCATCGCCGTAATCGGCGACGATAACGACGACTTCATCGTCATCGGTCCGCGACGAGAATTCGTGGCGCAGCGAGATGGGGTGCTGTTTCTGGGTGTCAATGAGGGCGATTTGACGGATAATACGGGCAGCTACGATATCGTAATCGAAGCAGAAGCCAGCGGCCGCTAACATTAATAATTGCGGCAAACGCGAGTTAACGCCCTCGCATCACACGGAACTAGCCTCGGAGACCGATAGCTAAGTGTAAGCCTGCCCGGCAGGCGCCAACCCTGCCTCGCTTATGTTCTTCGGGAGTGAACATTATGAGATTTAAACGTTCTTATCAGTTTTTTGGTATTGCGCTCTCGTTATTGCTGCTCGGCGCCAATATAAGCCCCGGGTGGTCGCAGTCCAGACGTCAGCCACCCACCTCTAACGAGAAGAAAAACAAACGTCCCAGTGAAACTGCCAAACCGGGCGAACAGGGTCAGGAGCCTCTTCCGAAAGACCTCGAGCCGCCCAGCAAGCAACAGGACCTCGAGAAAGTCGTCACCACGACGCAGATCGTCAACATCGACGCTGTTGTGTATCACAAGAAGAGTGGCCAGATCGTTACGGATCTGAAGAAGGGTAACTTCGCCGTCTTCGATAATGGCGCGCCGGTAACGATCACAAACTTCTCAACACCGGAAGCGCCGATCACGGTTGCGATGGTAGTTGAGTACAGCAAATGGTCGGAGATGTTTGGCCTCTACGGAAACAGAGGTTACGAGCCCGGCACGTACGAAGTGATTCGTCCGACCGCGATGTTCCTTTCGCAGTTCATCAAGCCACCTGACGATTACGTTTCGGTGGTCGCATTCGATATTCGTCCGACTCCGTTGACAGACTTCACGAATGATCCGGGTCGACTGCAGCAGGTGGTTACGTTGTTATTGAGAAACAATCCGGCGTTTCGCGAGACGAATTTATTTGACGCGTTGAAGTTCGTGCTTGTGGGCGGACGTGGCGATTCAGTCGTGCTCGAAGATTCGAAGTCTGACAAGTCAGACTATGCTGGTCTCGCGTCGGTGCAGGGCCGGCGTCGTGCAGTGTTGCTGGTTGCTTCCGGTATCGACACGTTCAGCAAGATCAACTACGGCGATGCGCGCAAGGTGCTTCAGAATTCGGGCGTTCCGGTTTACATCATCGGCACCGCGAATTTGTTCAAGAAGATCTATGGCGATTCGCTGCCGGCGACGGACAGTTTGACCGGAATGCCGGGCCGGATGAGTTTTCTGCAAGCTGATAACACGTTGCAGACGTTCGCGAAGGAAACTGGTGGTGCGTATTTTCCGGTGACGTTCGAAGGAGAGTTGCCGAAGGTGCTCGGCAACATCAACGCTCTGCTGCGTAGTCAGTACAGTCTCGCATTCAATCCTGGTGACGTGCGCGATGGAAAACAGCACAAGCTCAAAGTGAGTGTGGACGTTGATGGGGACGG
This sequence comes from Pyrinomonadaceae bacterium, assembly GCA_035251975.1. Lineage (GTDB taxonomy): Bacteria > Acidobacteriota > Blastocatellia > Pyrinomonadales > Pyrinomonadaceae > PSRF01. Next base: position 10,290 of record DATFDT010000088.1, read on the forward strand.
GACGTACGACGATAAGGAATTTGTCGTGCAGGCGCGCCAGTTCTACAACTCACCCAAGCCCGACGTTAATGCCAAACAATAATATTTAGCCCGCAGACTAGAACAAGTCAGGAAGAGGGGCTTGCCCCCGCTCGTCGAATCCAAGGAACGGCGGGGGCAAGCC
>DATFDT010000089.1:0-7017 GCA_035251975.1 Pyrinomonadaceae bacterium
CTGCCTGCATCTGTGCTTCGATCTCCGCCGCCAACCCTCGCACCGTCGGCTGCGCAAACAAACTTCGCACCGGCAACTCCACCTGAAACGCTGCCCGCACTCGCGACATCACCTGCGTCGCCAGCAACGAGTGCCCACCCAACTCGAAGAAGTTGGCCGTCACACTCAGCTCTCTCACTCCCAGCACCTCGCTCCAGATGCCCGCGAGCGTTTCCTCCACCGGTGTTCGCGGTAAGCTGATCTCTTCTTCCGAGACGACTTGTTCCGGCGCCGGAAGCGCCAGCCGATCGATTTTGCCGTTAGGCATCAGCGGCAACTCTTCCAAAAGAACGAGCGCGCCCGGGATCATGTGCTCAGGTAGTTTTGCCTTCAGCAGCTCGCGTACTTCACGTGACACCACTGCCGGACTACTCCAGGCAGTTTTGGGAATCGGCGAGACCTTTTTATTTAACTTGCGAGTTGCATCGTGATTCTGTGCAGGACGAATGGCGTAGACTTTGTATAGTCGTGTATTCGCAAGCGCCAGATCCTGCTCGACAGCCAATTCAAAGCCCTTGCTTCGCAGCAGGCCCGTGATTTGTTCGAGTCGCTGCTCACGGTCTTCCAGTTCGACGACCACCTGTTTGATCTTTGCCCAGTCTGCATGTTTGATCCCCAGCAGCACGTTTAATTCGCTCTTCTCGGCATCAACTTTCAGCAGATCGATCTGTTCCACAGCTTCTTCAGCAATCACATCGGAGATAGTTCGCAACTGGCACTCGACCTGTTCGGTCTCCAATCGCTCATTCAACAACTCTTCAAACGCGGCATCACTCGGTAATGGCATCCCCCCATGCTTATTCACTTCGAAGCTCTTAACTACGGACTGCGCTTCGCCGGCGTCAGCAAAAAGTCCCGACATCAACGACAGGTGCGGATAGTAAGTAAAGACCGCGCACTGCTCTTCGTTGCAGAGACCACATTCAAACAACCTGATATTCAACCCATACAACTCGGAATTGGCGCGCAGGACTTTGAAGATCTGTGGAATTGGTTCAAATGCATAGATCCGCGCGCCCTCACACATGTGCGCAACGAACAGGCTGAAGAGGCCAATATTGGCTCCTACGTCGAAGACGCATGCACCCGGCGTGAGCTGGATGCCATGATCGAAATAAGCTTGCTCTTCAAAGATTTCGTGATAGAGGTAATTGGCCTCATTCTTGTTGTGATGGACGATCGTCATGCCATTGGGCAGTTCGCAGGTTTTGAGTCTGGCAAGCAATCCCTCACGCTTGTAACGCAGCAGTTGGGAAGCGGTAAACGCATGCCGTTCTTCCAGAACCAGATAACTGACTAGCCGTTGCCCGCCGAGTCGATCGTCTATAGCTACAGTCACGCCTTCGCGCACAGCCGGATGCTCTCGCAATACAGTTTCGATCTCTCCCAACTCGATGCGATAGCCTCGAATCTTCACTTGATTATCTACACGCCCAAGAAACTCTATCTCACCGTTCGTCCGGTAACGCGCCCTGTCGCCCGTACGATAAAGTCGCCCACCACTCTCGCCACTGAACGGATCGGGCACAAACTTCTGCGCCGTCTGCGTTGCATCATTCAGATAGCCGCGCGTCACTCCCGCTCCGCCGACATACAACTCACCGCTCAGCCCCAAAGGCGCTATTCGCATCCCCGGCTCGAGCACATACATCCGCACATTCGCTATCGGCCGCCCGATCGGCACTACGCTCTCCACCACGCACTGCTGCACCGTGCTCCACACACTCCCTTCCGTTGGTCCATATTCGTTGTACAGCGCTGTTTGCGACGCTACTTCCACATGCCGCTGCACGAGGGCCGGCCCACACACTTCGCCCGCTACGATCACTCCTTCCAGACTCGCTAATTCACTTCCATTTCCTTCTTCCAACAGAAGCGCATACAGCGACGGCAAGCTCAGCAGATGCGTCACCTCTTTTTCCTGGACCAACTCCACGAGGCTTCGCGCTTCACGCTGCATCCCCTCCTCGGGCACTACGAGCTGTCCGCCGCCGCTCAGTGTCCAGAACAAACCCGCGACCGAACTGTCAAACGCGATCGACGACAGCAACAGAAAGCTGCGCGGTGTCGTGCGGTAGTAAACCTCTCGCGCGCGGGTCGTATGCAACAGGTTCTGCTGCGTTACTCCCACTCCTTTCGGTCGCCCTGTCGACCCGGAGGTGTAGATCACATAGGCCAGGTTCTCGCCCGCTACTGCCGCCTTCACATTCGCTACGCTCTCGCGCGCGATCTCAGCCCATTGCCGATCCAAACAGAGCAGTTGTGCTCCCGTCGCTTTCAACTGCTCTCCCAATCGCTCCAGTAAATGCGCCTGCGTCAGTACTACTGCGGCGCCACAGTCCCTCAGCGTCAGTTCCAGCCGTGATGCCGGATAACTCGCATCCAGCGGCACGTAAGCGCCGCCAGCTTTCAGGATCCCCAGCACTCCCACCACCATCGCCAGCGACCGTTCCACACACAGTCCAACCAGCACTTCCGGTCCCGCTCCAACGCGTCTCAAGTAGTGCCCCAGTTGATTCGCGCGCTCGTTCAACTCCGCATAACTCAGTGCTTCTTTGCCGCACACCACCGCAATCGCTTCCGGCCGCGCCGCTGCCTGCCGCTCGAACAATTCCACTATGTTCGCGGCACTCTCGTAAACCACTCCTGTCTCATTCCAGGTGACTAACTGTTGCTCCCGCTCCGGCTCGCTCACTACTTCCAACTCAGAGATGAGCGCGTGTTCAGTGCTCACCACACTCTGCAACAACCGCTGATACTGTGCGCCCAAACGCTGCATATCAGCGTCGTGGTAACAGCTCGCATCGTAGTGAAACTCCAGCTTCATTCCGCCCGCACTACGGCGGCAGCTCAGCTTCACTTCGAACCGCTCCGTGCACGCATACTCATTAACGATGCTGAAGTTCACTCCACCTGCTTCATAGCCCTCCGCCTCTTCCACATACTCGTAGCAAAACGGAAAGCGTCCCTCTTCTTCCCACGTGAAATACTCCTGATACTCTCCGCTCTCATCTACGATCTCTGTAGTGAGTGTCAGCAACTGAGAGAAACTGACATCTTCTTCTAGCAGCAAAGAAATCGGCAGGTGCCTGGAGAAAAGTCCGAGTGCGGATTCGAGGCCTTGATAATTGCGGCCATCGAAATAGGCGCCAACGGTAACTTGTGATTGTTCAGTCAGACGGCGCAGCAACACTTGCCAGCAACTTAATAGGAAGACGGATATCGTGGTTTCGTGCTTCTTAGCTATCGCTTCGATCTGCTTTGTAGCTGCGGCATCGATAGTGACACTCGCAAACTGCGGCATGAAGTCAGGTTCCTTTGCCTCACGTTCAAAAGGAAGCTTTACTGCTTGTCGTCCGGCAGGGTTTTGCTTGCGCCAGTACTTCTTTCCGGCTTCGGCATTTTCAGCTTCGAGCAATTCGGTCTGCCATTCTGATAGGTCCGCATATTGGACGGGTTCGTCAGCCGGCGGTTCACCAACGAGAATACTTTCGTAGTAAGAGCTAATCTTTTCGACCAGATTTCGCAGTCCCGTCGCATCGCTATACATAGCGGGAAGACTGAGCACCAATGCGTGCTCATCTATACTCAACTTGATTAGGGAAACCCGTAGCTGCGTATCGGAGGTGTCTCGCCTTGCCTGTTGCAACAGTTCGTCGATATTCGACTCTTCCGGCGAGTACTCATCTATAGAGAGCAAACCATCCTCAGCGATCACCTGGAGAGGCAAGCTCATTCCCGGCAGGCTGGGGAAATTGGTGCGCAAAATCTCATTCCGCTCCGTTACTTCTGCGAGTGCGGTCTTGAGCACCTGTGTATCGAGTCTTCCTTTTAAAAGGACGACACACTGCGCGTGATAGGGTTGCTGCCCTACTTGCTGCAACAGCCACAGACGTTTTTGCTGCGGCGACAGCCGGCATCCGGTAATCGCTATCTCTTGCATGGTTTTTACTTTGGTTAACTGAGCTGAGGCTTTGCCTCAAAAGTCGAAAATCAACGTTGTATGAGTGACTAACCCGACGCTATCGCGTTACGGTACTGACCTCTTCCAAGTCTGACCCTCTGACTTTTCAGGCAAGGCTCTTGCGGGTACTAAACGGTTGGGCCATTCCCACTACGACGCGACGCGCGCCAGCGTAAGGTTTGCGGCCGTGAGCCACGAGCATGTTGTCCAACATGAGGATATCGCCTTCCTGCCACGCGAAGACCGACTCCTCCTCAGAGTACGCCTGCCGAATGTGATTCAAAACGTCCGGGTCAATCGGAGAACCATCGCCGAGGAGAGCGTTACGCGGCAGATCGTCTTCTTCAAATGCTTCAGACAACGACTTGTAAACTTCCTGTTGCAAGCTCGACGCATGAAACAAGTGAGCCTGATTAAACCAAATGGATTTGCCTGTTATTGGATGCGTCGCCACAGCCTGACACGTCTGACGTGTTCTCAAGCGATTCCCACTCTTCCACTCAAACTCCATCCCGACTTCGCGGCAGTAAGCTTCGACGTCTGATTTGTTCGTCGTGCCGAAAACTTTTTGCCACGTAAGGTCAACGCCGTCGCCGTAATTGCGGACGTACATCACGCCCGTCTTCATAAACAGTTTTCTGATTTCAGGATTAATCCTTTCGAAGACTTTGGCGCTATCGGCGAACGGCGTCTCTCCTCCTTCGGCGGCAGTCTCGAGGCAACAGAAGCAGATCCTCATGGGCCAGTTACGCGCGTACGACATCTCGTTGTGCAGCGGAATTGATTGATTAGCCGGATATTCCGTGGATGTATAGATATTGCCGCTGACCTGTGTGCGCGGAGTTGAGCGATACGTGTATTCGAGCAACTGTCCTGAAGTAGCGGTGATGAATCTCTCGAAGTCGACGACCGTGCTGATCTTGAAACCGCGAAACAGAATCGCCCCATGCGCAAGTAATTGCGTCTCCACAACCTCGCGATTATTAGTGGCCCACTCAAAGAGGTTGACATCCCTGACGGCCGGTTGCATGACGAGCGGAAGGCGCTGCGCGGGTTGCAGGTAACCAGTCGTAACCAACTCTCCTTCCGAGATTGTGACCATTTTTCGCCTGCCTTGCGATAACGATTTCAAACTCATCTTCTGACTCATGCTTTTGCCTCAGTAACCAGACGGCGCTCTAACCTCTCGAGGTTCATCCTTTTACTCGCCTGTAGTTCTTCGCGTTGAAGTTTCTTTTCTGCCTTGACCAGGATGTCTACCAGAGTGCCGAGCTGCTCTTCCGGATGAATCGCAACGCGTTGGAGCAATGTTTCGAGTTGACTTACGATCCGTTTTGCCGTGCTGTCGTTAAAGAGATCGGTCTTATATTCCAGGGTGCCAAACGTGCCCTCGGGCGAGTCAGCCATGGTCAGAACCAGATCAAACTTTGCGGTGCCGGTCTCGAGCTGTAGCGGCGTTAACGACAACCCGGCCATTTCCAGTTTCGACGCCGGCGCGTTCTGAAAGGCGAACCACACTTGAATAAGCGGCGAATGGCTCAGGCTGCGTTCCGGCTGTAAAACTTCCACCAGCTTTTCAAACGGCACGTCCTGATGCGCATACGCTCCCAGGCACACTTCACGAACCCTTTTCAGTAATTCACGAAAACTCGGATCACCCGCGAGATTGTTATTGAGCACTAAAGTGTTCACGAAAAATCCGATTAACATTTCGGTCTCCGCGCGATTGCGATTTGCAATCGGCGTCCCGACTGTAATCTGTTCCTGATTCGTGTAGCGGTGAAGTATTGTCTGCCACGCAGCCAGCAGCGTCATAAACAACGTCACATCCTCGTCGCGACTCAGTTCTCTCAGCTTCTCGCTGAGCTCGAGTGTCAATGAAAACGTGTGATGCGCGCCGCGGAAAGTCTGCGTTGAAGGTCTGGGCCTATCGGTTGGCAGTTCGAGCACATTTGTCGCTCCGGCCAACTGCTGTTTCCAGTAAGAAAGTTGATTTTCGAGAGCCTTGCCTTGCAACCAATCCCGCTGCCAGATCGCATAGTCGGCATATTGAATAGCAAGTTCCGGCAGTGGTGATGATTTCCCTTGCGAGTAAGCTTCGTAGAGCGCCGCCACTTCTTTCAGTAGCACGCCGACCGACCAGCCATCACTGACGATGTGGTGCATCGTGACAAGCACGACGTGCTCTTGTGTACCGAGTTTCAAGAGAGTCGCTCGCAGCAATGGTCTCTCGCCTGATAAGTCAAAGGCTTGTCTCGTCTCTTCTCCGGACAGACGAATAACCTCGGCTTCGCACTCAACTGCATTCAAGTGACTTAAATCCAGAACCGGCAAAGTAAAATTACTCGCAGGCTGGATCACTTGTACCGGCCGTCCGTTCATTTCAGAGAAACTCGTGCGCAGCACTTCGTGACGCCGGATGATTTCGGTGAGTGTCTTCTCCAGTGCGCCTGTATTGAGTTGGCCAGTCAGCCGCACAGCAGTAGGAACGTTGTAGAGAGAGTTTGCGGAGTCCAATTGATCGAGGAACCATAAACGCTGTTGCGCATACGAGAGCGGCATCTCGCCATCGCGTTCTACCCGTTGCATCGGCGGCATCTCGATTCCCTGCTCCGCCTTCAGTGCTTCGTCGATCTGCTCCGCCAGCCCGCGCACCGTCGGCCGTTCAAACAAGCTCCGCAAATGCACGTCTACTCCAAATGCTGCTCGCAGCCGTGAGACTACCTGCGTCGCTAACAACGAGTGGCCACCGAGATCGAAGAAGTTCGCTTCTGTTTCAACTTCCGGCAGACGTAAGACTTCAGCCCACACACCCGCCACGATCTCTTCAGTCGGCGTTCGTTGCTGCAATTCTGCTTCACCGCTGTGTATAGCCGGTTCCGGCAGGGCTCTTCGGTCGAGTTTGCCGTTGGCCGTCAGCGGCATTTCGTCAAGTATTACTAAGCTTGTCGGCACCATGTAATCAGGCAGCCGCTCGCGCAGATAACTGCGTAACTCCCGACTCGTGATGACAC
>DATFDT010000090.1:0-8934 GCA_035251975.1 Pyrinomonadaceae bacterium
CCGTATCGAGCCGGGCCGATGAAACCCGTCGTGGTCGTGCTAACTCCTTCGATCGACTTTGACCGAAACGATGTCTCCTCGACGTAAACTCCCGGAGCAAGGTATTCAGGCATGACTCCTCCTTATGGCGGTGAAACCGCCGGGGTTATGAACAACACCGAATCACGCGGTTGCGACAGCGGCGAAGGCGGTGACGACGGTGATGGTCTGGATTTCAAGATCAGCTCGCGACCGAATCGCAAGTTCGTTTCCAATATTTCTGTTTGGTCTGCATCGGCCCACAACGTTGCGGCCGGCTGCGATAAAGTGAATCTAAGATCTGGTAGTGGTGGTCCAACTTCTTCTATGAAATCAGGTGGCGACACGAGCGGACGGTCGGGCGTGTAAAACGCGCGCAGCTCTAACGGCCACACCTGTTCCGTCAACGGTGGGCTCGTCGCTATCGGCGGAGAACCCAACGGCGATCCGGGCGGTGACGCGGGGGCAAACGAGAGCGGTGTTGGATACCCGAAGATCACCGCGATACGGCCCATATCGTCAGCGATTCCGCGCCCGAGGAATTTGCCCGCAGTGAAGGCCTCGATCACGGCCCACGCTGCCGGAGCGTCGATCGACGCGTCCCACAAGTCAGCGCGAATAACGGCCATTCCGGAAGCGACGCTCAGTGTCGGCGCTGGAAAAAGGGGCACCGTTGTTTGCGTGGAAAGTGGAGAATCGAGCCACTTAAAGATTCCTTCGTTTGGAAGACTCGCGGTGAACTGAAACGGCTGAAAACGACTCTGCAGGTCTGTGACTTCGATCACGAAATCTTTGTTTGGCGGAACGGGATTGTCCCAGTAAAAGCGCGATCCGTCGCCGATTTCTCGTGCACGTAATCCGTAACCGTGATGTAAGACGTAGACGCCTCGGCGATTGGCGATCGCTTGGCTTTTAGCAGTGGGCCGAGCGACCGGATATGCCCAGACGCTCAGACCGTCGCCGACGATCGTGCCAGTGGTCGTGTCGTGAAAGCGCAGTCCGAGCGGCGCAACCATGGTCAAACGATCGAGAGTGATAAACGGGCTCGCCATCGTCTAAACTTTTCCTACTCCAAACTCGCGCGTCTGCACTTCTGCGTATTCCGTGATCGGCATTGACGACTGGATGTGCAACATGCGCGCGACGTAACCGACTGAAAGTTGCAGACTGCTTTTGCTGACGCCCCAGAAGTTGTTCAGGTCCTGGAGCGTGAGTGAGTCGAGAATGATCTCGACAGTCTCGCCTTGTTTGAAGATCTCGGGTTCCGGACCGTAGTTGTTGAGCAGACCTGTTGGCAAAACCGGCACGTCTTCAAACATGCGAATGGCCCAGCCGAGCAGTCGTTGTTGTCTGACTGCGGTGGGCGCCCAGGCGGTCGCGATGTAATAGAGATCCACTGGAATCGGTGGACGGAAGCGACGTCCATCAGGACCGGTGGTTGGCGGCAGGTTCCGGCGCGAAGTGTTGGCAGCGATGCGGTAGAGAAACAACGAGATCCCTTCTTCCATCGGCTGCTGAAAGTTGCTCATCTGGTAGAGCTCAAACTGTGCGTTTGGAAACAGATCACGCGGCACGGCGTCAGACAGCAGTCCCAACATGGCTTGTCCCGTCGCGGCGATTGCCTGAAACGTTCCCATCTTCTTTACGCCCGGCGTTTTTTGAGCCAGCCCTTCATGCGCGATTTGAGATCCGGCTGCTGCGCCTTCCTACCGTCGAGGTATTCGCTGACGAAATCAGTGATACCGCTCAGCTTTTTGAAATAACGACGTTCGCCGCTCGGCACGTGTGTTATGTGCCCGTGCCAAACAAACGAAGTAGGATCGCCCTCAAGCCAAAGCTTGACGATGAAGGAATGAACTTTGGACTCTGTTAAGTCCATGTGGCGGGCTTATAGCAGGACACACGTCGACCCATCGTCTTGCGTGCGTCTTCGAAACGTCTTAGCCACGGATTACACGGATAAAAATCCGGATTTTAAATCCGTGTTATCCGCGGCTAATTTTGTCGTTGGATTGCAGTGTTTCGATGGATTTGATGTCGCGTTGAAGTCGACGCTGAACTCCCGAGACGATTGTTTGGAGTTGTTTGAGACGAGTGAGAAGATCATTGGTAGGATCGTTATGGCCCATCTGATCGGATTTGATTCGTTCATAAAGCTCGACTGTTTTTCTTTCCGGCTTAACGCCGAGCTCCTGCTTTAGCGCGTGAGCGCAACGCTCAAACTGCCGCAACGCCGACGTTCGATCGCCGGCGAGTGAGTAAAGGTGCATGAGTTGTCGATGCGTGCGCTCGCGAGCGGGATCGTATCGCAGTATCGTCGCGCCGTAGCCCTGCGCCACTTCATACTCGCCTCGAAACTGTAGGTACACGATCAATTTGTCGAGCATCAGCAGGTACATATTCTGCAAACGCTCGCGCTCGAAGAGGATCCAGTCCTGGTAATAGCCGGGCAGCAGGTCGTCGTTGTAAAGCGTAACGGCGTCTTTCAATCCTCGGGCTTTGTCTGCGTCAAGCTGTCGACCCGGGATTCCCTCGGCGGCTGAAAACGCGCGCTCAAAATCGGCGACGTCCGTCCACAAGTTGCTGCACGGATTCAGACTGAGCCAGTCGTGGTTCACCATCAGCACTTCCGACTCGTTCCCATTATCGGAATTCAGCGCGGCATGCAGGTGCCACAGCGCCTGGCGCAGGTATTTTTTGGACTTTTCCGTAGAAGTATCGCCCCAGAGCAGTGAAGCGAGAGCTTCACGTGAGTGGGGACGATCGCGATGGATTAGGAGATAACTAAGTAGTTCCTGATCCTTGGTCGCTTCAAGTCCAGTTAACATTCCGGCATCGTGATGTGCCGTAAACTTTCCAAACAATCGAAACCGTAGGCCTGGCACCGGAGGAAGCTTTCTGCGAGGAAAACCTCAATGGGGAACGCCCAAGAGTTAGATTAAATTGGAACCGTGTAGGCTAATGAGTACCTTCACAGAAAAATGGACACACAACGGCAGTCAGGGTTTTGTGGGGGTGCAAATTTCCAACTGTGCGCGTGACAATATGCCTAATTCCGAATCGTGTCAATAACAACTTTTGTCACTTACATACACATACGCGTAAACCACACAGAAATTGGGCCACGGATAAACACGGATTTAAATCGGATTTTTTATCTGTGTAATCTGTGGCTAACTGTCCTTCCAGATTGCGCCTAAGCCGGCGTCCCAGAGGCGCTTGTTGAAGGTCGGGATGTCCTGGGTCAGGAGTTCGGTGCCGCGAGATTTTAATGAACTCAATTGTGCGTTTAGTTCTTTCAGGCGATCGAGCGAGGGTTGGTTGACGCGGGGGATGTCGCTTTCGGTTTGGTTGATTAGGAAAAGGTAGTTTGCGGTGAATTTGTTGGGGAAGTTTTCCACATCGTCGTAGGCTTTCGACTTGCGCTGGACCATGTCTTCGTCCCACGCCTTCATCTTTTTCAACAGTGCTTCGCCGTCTTTCTTGATCACAGTGTACTTTTCGCCGGCGGGTAACGAGCTGAGTAGGGATTCGAGCTGCTTCTGTTTTTCATAAAGACTGTTGACCATGCGATGCATCGCGGTCAGCTCGGTTTCCATGGCGAGCATCGTTTGGTGATACGTCGTGTAGGTTGAAGCGTCAGTCGGGTAGAGCGGGTTTGCGAGGATCTCGGCGTCAGCCGTGACGGTCTGTCCGCCCATTTTCAAAATGACGCTGTATCGCCCGGGCGGCGCTTTATGTGCGGCAAAACCGCCTTCGATGCGAACATTGGGCACGCCCACCATTGTCTCGTAACGCATGTCCCAGACGAAGCGGTTCAGCCCTTTGCTTTTCGATAATGTCGGATCTGGCCGCGGCCCGGAATCGTACGTTACGAACTTCTCATCAGCTTTTGAAGAGTAACTGCGGACAGTCGCACCCGACGCGTCTTTGATCTCCATCGAGATCTCGTCGTCTTTTTTCAGCTCAGGCAGTTGATAATAAAGGACGACGCCAGTTGCGGGATTCACGCCGCGGAACGTGCTCGCCCCCGTAAACTCATCGCCTTTCCCATCGAGTTCGCTCGAGCCGTTCACGAGATACGCACCGTCAGGCCGGTAGATCGCAAACGACGGTGCGTCTTTTTTGTACTGGCGCAGCACACTCAAATCGTCGAGTATCCAAAACGCGCGACCCGACGTCGCCGCGATCAAGTTGCCTTTGTGAACACGCAGATCGGTAATCGGCGTGATCGGCAGGTTCAGTTGAAACGGAGACCAGTCGCGACCGCCGTTCCACGAAATGAACAACCCGAGCTCCGTTCCCGCAAACAAAAGATCGCGGCGCACATCGTCTTCACGCACGACGCGCGTAAACGCATTCGCCGGCAAGCCGTTCGTGATCTTCGTCCACGTGTTTCCGTAGTCAGTAGTTTTGTAGAGACCGGGCGTGTGATCGTTGAACTTGTAACGCGTGGTCGCGATGTAAGCAGTAGCCTTATCGTGTGGCGAGACTTCGATCGCATTTATCAAACACTCTTGCAAGTCGCGCGGCGTGACGTTTTTCCAGTTTGCGCCGCCGTCACGCGTCACGTAAACGAATCCATCGTCGCTGCCGGTCCAGATCACGCCTTTCTCGAGCGGCGACTCCATGATGTAGGCGAGCGTGCCGTAGTTTTCCGCGCCAACGGCTTCGTTCGTGTATGGCCCACCGCCTTTGCCTTGCTTCTCCTTCTCATTGCGCGTGAGGTCAGGCGAGATCTCTTTCCAGGTTTGCCCTCTGTCGCTCGTCTTCAGCACATATTGAGCGCCGTGAAAATAGGTATTCGGCTCGTATTTGCTCCAGACGATCGGCGCATTCCAGTTGAAACGATACTTGATATCTTTCGCGTCCATGCCGAGATATTGAATCGGGGCGGCCATCACGTTTGTGCTTGCCTGCGCTTTGACGTCGAGCACCTCGATCGTTCCCTGGTAACTACCACCGAGCACATACTTAACGTCATTCGGATCGAACGCCAGAAACGCACTCTCGCCGCCCGCCGACGGCATCCAGCTTGACGTGCCAATCCCGCCACCGCCCAGCTCACGACTCGCAATCGAAACAGACGTGTTGTCCTGTTGACCGGCGTAAATGCGATACGGAAACTGATTGTCGACATTGATCCGGTAAAACTGTGCGGTCGGCATATTGTTTTGCGTACTGAAGATCTTGCCGCCGTTGAAAGTGATAGCAGAGCCGCCGTCGTTCGAGATGATGAAGTTGTTTGGGTTGTCAGGATTGATCCAGAGATCGTGATAGTCGCCGTGCGTGCCGGACAGCGTTTCCCACGTTTTGCCCGCGTCGTTTGAACGCATCGCAGCAGCACTCAGAACGTAGATCGTGTTCTCGTCTTTCGGATCGATGAACAGCTCGATGTAATACCACGCGCGCTGCACTAGCCGGTGATCGTTAGTGATCCGGCTCCATTTCTTCCCGCCATTGCTCGAAACAAATAGCCCGCCCGCTTCTTTATCGGAATCGCTCTCGATCAGCGCGTAAACTTTCTCCGGGTTCGAACGGCTCACAGCGATCGACATCTTCCCCATCTCTTCGGGCAATCCGTCTTTCAACTTGTCCCACGTCTCACCGCTGTCAGTCGACTTGTAAAGACCGCTGCCCGGACCGCCGCTGATAATTTTCCACGGCAGGCGACCGTGTTCCCACATCGCGGCGTAAAGAATACGCGGGTTGTTCATGTCCATCGACAACTCGGCCGCACCCGTCTTGTCGTCAACATACAAAACGGATTTCCACGTCGCGCCGCCGTCAACCGATTTGTAAACACCGCGTTCCTTTGATCGACTGTACAAGGCGCCCTGCGCCGCGACGTAGACGATGTTCGGATTTTTCGGATCGACGATGATGCGCGAGATGTGTTGGCTCGCATCGAGTCCGATCTTCTTCCAGGTCTTTCCGGCGTCGGTTGATTTGTAGACGCCGTCGCCATGATGCGTCATCACACCGCGCACCGCGTGTTCACCCATGCCGGCATAAACAACATTCGAATCGCTCTCGGCAACAGCGATCGCGCCCACGGATCCGGTTTTGAAAAAACCATCGGAGATATTGCGCCAGCTAAGACCCATATCCTCGGTCTTCCAGAGACCGCCGCCGGTCGTTCCCATGTAATAAGTCTTCGGATCGCCGACCACGCCGGTACCGCACACCGATCGCCCTCCACGAAACGGCCCAATCGATCGCCACTTCAGCGGTTTGAAGATGGCGTTGTAATCTTCGGCAGTGGTTTGTGCGGCAAAGGGAGTTACACAGAAAAACAGGAGAAGAAACAAGCTCAGCGTTTTTGACATGCGCGGATAATACAACAGGGATCAGCCACATAGAGGCACAAAAATTTGTGCTTCGTCGCGACTAATGAGTTCGATACACGCGGACGTAATCGACTTCCATTCGCTGCGGCCAGATCGTGTCGTCAACTCCCTGAGCACCGCCCCATTTCCCGCCGACCGCGAGGTTTAGCAGCAGGTGAAACTTCTTGTCGAATGGCCACTGGCCGAAGTCTGCGGAAGGATTTGTGAGGCGTTCGTTCTTAAAGGTGAAGTAGTGTTCTTTATTAATGAACGCACGAATCTCTTGAGGCGTCCATTCAATCGCATAAAGATTAAATCCTGTGCGTGCGTTAGGAACACCCAACTGCGCGGTCTTTTGTGTATTGATCGAGTGATTGTACGATTTTGTATGCACCGATGCGTGGACCACGTCCGGATCGAAACCGACGTGCTCCATAACGTCGATCTCACCACTGTCCGGCCACTTTCCGTAGTCCCAGTCGGTGGGGAGCATCCAAATCGCGGGCCAGGTACCACGACCGGAGGGCAACTTAGCGCTCACCTCGATGCGGCCATAAAGCCAATCACCTTTTCCCTTGCTGACCAGCCTTGCTGATGTGTACTGGCTTTTTTGCCAGGGCTCTCGTCTTGCTTCAATAACGAGGTGGCCGTTTTCAACCCGTGCGTTCTCCGTGCGCCGATCAGTGTAAAACTGCAATTCTTGATTACCCCAGCCATCACCACCAACGTCGTAACTCCATTTTTGCGGATCAGGCGAACCCGTGTAGTCAAACTCATCAGCCCAAACAAGCTGCCACTGATTCGACTTTTGCTCATCGATAACTGCTGGTTGGCGGCAACCCAACGCCACGCTAGTGATTAGTAAGACGAGTACAAGGAAGGTTGTGGATTTCAAAGGTTTTTTCCTATCTCAGCGTCAAGGTAACTGGAGAAACTATCGCGGACTTTCCAATGGGTTGGTTACGCACCACGACTCCGATTTCTGCGGTCAGTTTATCGATCGCAGCCTTCTCGGCAATCGTAATGGCCAAATCTACCGTGTCTCCCTCATGCGGCGGGTACTGCGCGTTGCCGATTTGTGCCACTGCGGTCCACGAACCGTCCGATCTGATTTCAGTAACACCATTCGATGGCGGTCGTTGCAGATACCATCCGACGCGATCGGCAGGTGGGTTTACCGGTCTTACCCAGAAGAGCAAGCCTTGAGTAGCTGGTGAGACATTTGATGACGTACCTTCAGCCGTAAGCCTGAAGACGCCGTCCGCTCCTCGCAAACAGGAGACTTTCTCTCCTGCGCGGGGCTTGAAAAACGAGATGGTCATACCGGTTGGAGGATTGTCGGGTGGTGTGTCTCCACGTTCGCCAATTGCGAACGATACGACTGTTCCACGCCGTACCGAAATCCCGGCTGAAGGATTTTGCGAACGGGCTATGACGCGGCCAGCATCGGCAGACTGCGCATATTGTGGTCGGGGTTGCGGAACGAGATGATGACTCCGCAGTGTGTCTTCCGCTTCCGCCTGGCTAAGACCGTCGAGAGTTGGAACGGAGATCAGGCTGGGCCAGAGAAAGATTAGGAGAATCGCTACGCCGATTCCTCCCATGACTCCTACGGCGCGCCATCTTGCCCATTCAGCACGTGTTCTCGTCACGAAGTAGACAATGGCGGCGATCACGAAACCGATGGCAACAGCTCGCCCGATCGCAAATAAGTCGAGGTTTCCGGATTCCATTTGTTCACCTCACAAGAGTTGTTCAAATGCGAAGTTCTAATGCAGTGACCACCTAGCCGGATCCACCGTTGGGTAAAGAAAAAGACGCCCGGACCTTGAGTTTGCAAGGATGGTCCAGAAAGTAGTTTGCGAGGACGGTAGAGGCTAAATTGTGCGGACGGCTGATGTCAAGGAAATCGCGTTAAAGCTCTACATCGCTTTGCCTCCAAAGTAGGATCGCACTTGGATCGGGTCAGTACAGTGAGCGGTAGCGACCTGGTCAAACGATGGGAGTCAAGAGTCGTCAGAAAATATTGCATGCTGATCACTGACCAGGTCGCTACCGCTCACTGTACTGACCCGATCCAAGGTTGATTTTTGACCTTTCAGGCAAAGCTGCACTACTCACTATGGTGCTACAGCCGGCCGATGATCTTTCCGGTTCTTCGTTCGAGCAAAACCATCGCGGTGCGTTGGGCGGGGATGGAGATGGGGAAGGGTGTTCGCGATTCGAGATGTGTGACCTGCATCTGCGTGTCGCGATCGGTTTCAGAGATGAATGTGTAGAGCACCACTTCGCGAAACAGCGATGGCAAAACGAGGACGCCCGGTGTTAGCGGTGTCACTGTGAAAATCGGAGAGATGCGCGTCACAGAGAGCGTGAAGTTATAAAACGCCGCGAGTGCCGGCATTGAGTCACTCAGCTCCAGCGGTAACGGGCTCCACACGAGCCGGCCTGTGTCATACGGCACATTCAGCGGCTGCACCGGTTGACCTAATGACGATCGGTCCACCGCTTTTTCGAGCCGCTGCATCTTCTCTCCTTCGTAGCGCAGCAGGAATTCGTCATTACCAATCCTAATTGTCTCCGACTC
>DATFDT010000091.1:0-12550 GCA_035251975.1 Pyrinomonadaceae bacterium
CGTATGCTTCGAATGGATTGTCGCCGACGATCAGAATGAGAATGCCGCCGACGATGAAGGCAGCCACCACCGCGATTAGGGGAAACAGTAGATCACGCGCGAGTTTCGTCATTCTTTTTGTGTTTTTGTGCCTTTTTGTGGCTACTAATGTCCGCGGGTCATTAACAGTCCGATTTCTTCGAGCGTCGCGACTGTCGGATCGACTTCGCCCGCGATCTTTCCGTCATGAATGATCAGCAAACGATCGGAAAGACTCGTCACTTCCTCGAGCTCGGCAGACACGAGGAGGATCGCGCACCCGTTGTCACGCAAACTCACGAGCTGACGATGTATGAACTCGATCGCGCCGATGTCGACGCCGCGCGTCGGTTGCGACACGAGCAGCAGCTTCGGCGCGACGTGATATTCACGACCGATGATCAGCTTCTGCTGGTTACCACCCGACAGCGCGCGCGCAGGTAGTGCTGCATTTGGTGGACGAACGTCAAAGCCCTGAATGATCTCCGTAGCGCGTCGTTGCACGGCGTTCTCGTCAATCAAAATTCCTGCTATGGGCGGACGATAATGAACTCCGAGTATTGAGTTTTCAGCAAGACTGAAATCGAGTAATAGCCCACGTCGATGACGATCTTCCGGAATGTGTGCGATGCCGAGCTCACGACGCACACGCGCGCCGAGAGATTTGAGATCCCGGCCTTCGAAGTTGATCGCGCCCGTGATGCGCGCCGGATCGACGAGTCCCGCGAGAGCTTCGATCAGCTCACTCTGCCCGTTGCCTTCAACGCCGGCGATGCCGACGATCTCGCCGCGACGGACTTCAAACGACACGCCGTTAACGCGCTTCGTTCCGGCTATATCGACGACGGAAAGGTCTTTGACTTCGAGTTCCGTGTCTCCGATCTTAGGCTCAGGCTTCTCAACTCGCAGCAACACTTCACGACCGACCATCAACCGCGCCAGCTCCGCAGCGTTCGTATCTTTCGTTTGCACGCGCCCGACTACACGACCATCACGCATCACCGTGACTTCATCCGAGATCGAAAGCACTTCCGAGAGTTTGTGAGTGATGATGATTACTGTTTTACCCTGTTCGCGCATGCGACGCAGGATCACAAAAAATTCTTCGACTTCCAGCGGCGTTAACACTGCTGTCGGCTCGTCCAGAATCAACAGCTTCGCGTGACGATACAGCGCCTTCAACAACTCGACGCGTTGCTGCTGGCCTACCGATAAATGCTCGATCGGCTCGTTCGGATTTACGGCGAGTTTGAATTCTTCGGAGAGCTGCCTGATCTGTGCTGCAGCGCTTTTGAGATCGAGCGCGACGGTGCTGCCAGGCTCGGCGCCGAGAACGATGTTCTCCGCGACCGTCATCGTCTCAACCAGCATGAAATGCTGGTGGACCATGCCGATGCCGAGTGCGATCGCGTCGTGAGGAGAATTGATGTCCCGGACCTGCCCATTGACGAGGATCTCGCCACTATCCGCGGTGTAGAACCCGTAGGCGATACGCATCGCCGTCGACTTCCCGGCGCCATTCTCACCGACGATGGCGTGGATCGTCCCGGGCTTAACGACGATGTCGACGTGGTCGTTTGCGAGTACGTCGCCGAAGCGTTTGGTTATCTGTCGGAGTTCGAGCATTAAGAGCCCATCGCGTCCGTGACCTTAATCTCGCCTGCAATGATCTTTTTCTTTGCTTCTTCTGCTAACTGAATCGATTCTGGCGTGACGAGACTATTGTTGTTCTCGTCCATCGCGTAGCCGACGCCGTCTTTGTCCAGGCCGAAGACGTGGATGCCCGGTGAGAAGCGGTGATTCACAACGTCTGTGACGATGTCGTAGACCGCGTTGTCAACACGCTTCACCATGCTGGTGAGAACAAAGCCCGGCTTCACCATGTTTTGATTTGAATCCACACCGATCACGAAATGCGTGGCGCGACCGTTCTGTTTGCCCTGTTGCTCGACGGCGTCAAAAGCTCCGAGTCCTGAGTTACCAGCCGCGGTGAAGATTACGTCAGCGCCCTTGCCGATCTGCGCGAGTGAAAGCTCTTTGCCTTTGCCGGGGTTGTTCCATGCGGCGTCAGTGACACCCACGTAGTTTGCGATCACGTTAATGTTTGGATTAACTGATTTCGCGCCTTCCTCGTAGCCTTTCGCGAAACGATGAATCAGACCGATGTCCATGCCGCCGAGAAAACCGATCGTGCCGGTCTTCGAAGCCTTGGCCGCGAGTATGCCGACGAGATACGAGCCTTCGTGCTCTTTAAACACCAGAGAGGCGACGTTTGGTAACTTGCTGACGCCGTCAATGATCGCAAACTGGATGTGCGGATAGTCTTTCGCAACATGCTCCATGATCGGGGCCTGCGCGAAACCGACGCCGATGATCAGATCGAAATTGCGTTCGGCAAAGGCGCGCATGGCGGGCTCGATGGCGTTCGGTGTGCCGGGTTCGATGTCGCGCAGCACGATCGGAAGATCCTTGGCCGCACGCTGCACACCTTCCCACGCCGCCGCGTTGAACGATCGATCGTCTTTACCACCGATATCGAAGACGATGCCGACTTTGATCTTCGATTTATCTTCAGCGGCGGAGGTGCCGCCACAGCCTGAAATAAACAGAGCCACTAAACAAAGGACGGCTGCGAGTAGATATTTCATTCGTTAATAATTTCCTTAACTAGCTTCGGCGTCTCGTTGGGTGGCGCGTCTCCGATCTGGTACGACGCCTGAATTCGTCGTGCGGCTTCGGCAGCGGCCGTGGCGTCGGCGCTGTACACAATTCCGATCGCGTCACCCGTGCGGACCTCGTCTCCCAGTTTCAAATCGGAAGTAAAACCAACCGTGGGATCGACTGTGTCTTCGATGCGCACGCGCCCACCGCCGATTGCCGCGATCGCGTGACCAATCTCCGTGGTATCGACTCTCGTAATGAAGCCAGAGCGCGGGGATTCTACCTTAACGTTTTCGCTTACCAAAGGCAGAAACTGCCTTGGCGCATCGCAAACACGCGGGTCTCCGCCCTGCGCCTCGATATTGCTTCGCAAACACTCGAGCGCTTCGCCCGATGTGAGCACGTTATTCAAACGCGCATGCGCCGCTTCGATTGTCTGATCGACGTTTGCCAGCATCAGCATGTGCGCGCACAACTCGAGAGACAGATCGAGCACGGGTCGCGCCGCTTCATTTGCTTCACCACGCAGGATCTCAATGCACTCTTGAATTTCTAATGAGTTACCGACGGCGCCTCCAAGTGGCTGGTTCATGTCAGTCAACAACGCGCGCGTCTTGATGCCGCACGAGTTGCCAGTGCTCACAAGCGCATGAGCCAACGCTTCAGCCCGCGCTTCTTCGCGCATGAACGCACCGTTGCCGACTTTGACATCGATGATCATCGCATCAAGGCCCGCCGCGCCCTTCTTCGAGATGATCGACGCGACGATCAGCGGTATCGCTTCGACAGTCGCCGTCGCGTCGCGTAGCGCATACATCCTCTTGTCTGCCGGCGCGAGCTCAGCCGTTTGCCCCGCCATCGCATAACCAACTCTGTCCAGAACTTTCTTAAACTCAGTCGCACTAAGCGCGACGCGATAGCCCGGAATCGACTCGAGCTTATCGAGCGTGCCGCCCGTGTGGCCCAGGCCGCGACCAGAGATCATCGGCACACAAACACCACACGCTGCTACCAGTGGCGCGATGATGATCGAAGTCTTATCACCGACACCGCCAGTGGAATGCTTGTCGGCTTTTGGTTTGGGAATGTCTGAAAAGTCGAGGATGTTGCCGGAGTTGAGCATGGCTTCAGTCAAAGCCTGCTGCTCAGACCCGTCCATGCCGTTCAGGTAAATGGCCATGAGGAGCGCGCTGACCTGATAGTCGGCAATGCGGCCGCTGGTGACGCCGGCGATGAAGAAATCGATCTCTTCACGCGATAAACTCAGCCCGTCTCTCTTTTTTCTTATGACGTCCTGTGGTCTCAAGCTGTTTCCTTAATTACTCTCCATAAGAACAGCGGCCTGAGCGGTCACAGCTAACCCCTGCCCCACCGCATCGACTTCTTCACCCGTCTTTGCTTTAACACTCACGCACGCTATGTCGATTCCGAGAACACTCGCGATGTTTTGGCGCATCGTGTCGACGTAGCTCCTGAGTTTTGGCCTTTCGAGCAAAATTGTCGAGTCAACATTCACAACGTGGAGACTGCGTTCGCGCGCCAACCACATCACGCGCGACAGCAGATCAAGACTATTCGCATTACTCCACTGTGGATCCTTGTCGGGAAAATGAACTCCAATGTCGCCCTCGCACAGCGCGCCGAGAATCGCATCGGCAATCGCATGTGACAACGCATCAGCATCCGAGTGTCCCTCAGCACCTCGATCGGAAGCAATATGCACACCACCAAGGACCAGCTCCCGCCCCTCAACCAACCGGTGCGTATCAGTCCCTATTCCGATCCGAATCATTTTAAGATTGCCTCAGCAATCGCAAGATCCTGTGCAGTAGTTATCTTAATATTCCGCGAACTTCCCTCGACAATGCTCACGGGAACGCCAAGCTTCTCTACCAACACGCTCTCATCCGTCACCGAAGGATCCGTAACATCCGCGGCCTGGTATGCCTGCAGCAGCACGTCATAACGAAAACACTGTGGCGTCAAAGCGCTTCGTAACCCGCCACGATCCAAAGTCTGCACAATTCGCTGATCACGAACCTGCTTGATCGTGTCAGTAACCGGAGCGACGAGGATCGCAGCACCGTCAGTCTGCGCCGCGCCAACCACGGCGTCGATCTCCTCAGCAGTCACAAACGGGCGCACACCATCGTGTACGGCAATGATCTCAGCAGTCGCGGCCCGGATCGCCATCAAGCCACGCTTCACTGAGTCAGCCCGCGTCACACCACCCGGAACCACACGCACCACCTTCCGCAATCCGAATTTCGCGGCGAGCGAAAGGAAGCCCGCAGACTCGGCTGCGGGCAGGACGAGGATCACCTCGTTAATACTCTCACACTGCTCAAACACCTTGAGCGTGTGAATGATAAGGGGCGTTCCTGCGAGTTGCAGAAACTGCTTGGGCCGATCGCTCGCCATCCGGGTGCCGGAGCCGGCAGCGGCAATAATCGCGATGTTCATGAAAGGAGTTAGGAATTCCCGGGCAGCGTGCTGGCGGATTAGCTCTCCGTGATCGGCTCGCTCTCCGAAATGCGCACCGGCGACGGAGTATTGCGCGACTCGCCACGCAACTGGCGCCGCGAAGCACCGTTGGTTCGATGAATTTCGCTGTGTCCGCCGTTTTCCGCTTCTTCCCAGAGACGGCCGAAGATCATCTTGCCGGCAGTTGTTTGCAACACGCTCGTAACTGCGATGTCGGCGTTTTTGCCGATCAACTTGCGCGCATTATCAACCACCACCATCGTGCCATCGTCGAGATAGGCCACGCCCTGATTGTATTCCTTGCCTTCCTTCAGGATGAAAACCCGCATCGCCTCGCCGGGGAGCACGACTGGCTTGAGCGCATTTGCCAACTCATTAATATTGAGTACGCTGACTCCGCGCAACTGGGAGACTTTATTCAGATTGAAATCATTCGTGACGATCACCGCGTCCAGTTGTTTGCCGAGCTCGATCAGCTTCAGGTCCACCTCACGCACGGAGGGAAAGTCAGTCTCGACGATCTGAATATCGAGCGAGCTGTTGTTCTGAAGACGGTTGAGCATGTCGAGGCCGCGCCGGCCGCGCTGGCGCTTGGACGAGTCAGGTGAGTCAGCCACCTGTTGCAACTCGCGCAGGATGAATTGTGGAATGATTAATGAGCCAGTCAGAAAACCTGTCTCAGCAACGTCGGCGATCCGGCCGTCGATGATCACTGAAGTGTCGAGAATCTTTAAATCGCGCCGCGCGACTTTGTCACTGAAAATTCCGCCGAGAGCTGAAAGATCGAGATAGTCACCCTTAGCAGCGCCGACCATCAACCCGACGTAGCCCATGAAGATAGTGAGGACCACTGTCAGGTATGTCTTTACCTGCTCTCCGTGCTCGCCGAGCGCGCTCGCGTGTTGATGACTAATCAGAGAGCCGATCAAATAGGCCCCCACGATACCGAGAATCGAGCCGGCAGCCGCACCGATGAGGGTCTTGAGAGTGGCTCGCCTGATCCGCAGTTCAAAAATGATGATGCAGACGGCGATTAGCCCGCCGATAATAGCGGAAGTCCACGGCCGCCCTTTTATTGGGACTATAAAATGTCCCGCTATAACTAAGATTGCCGTAAATATAAGTCGTAAGAGGACGACATCGGCCCGCATGATAAAGGCATACTACCACGCCGCTATCGACAGCGTCACGGCAATCCTTTGCAATTGGGCCGTTTCAGCGCTTAAATGAGCGGTATGCGAATACGAATCCCGATCATTCTCGTGGCCGTGGTGTGTGTTGTGACTCTCGGCAACATTGCAGCGGCGCAAAAAAGCGAATTGAAATTTAGAGTGCCGCCGGGCTGGGTGGAAGAAGAGAGGACCTCCAGCATGCGCGTGGCCCAGTACAGGTTGCCGAAAGCGCCGGGCGACACCGAGGATGCGTCACTTGTCCTTTATTACTTCGGACAAGGCCAGGGCGGTTCGACTACTGCCAACATCGATCGCTGGATCAGTCAGATGAAGCAGGCGGACGGCAGTCCAGTCAAAGGCGCAAAGGATGAACATCTCGAAGCGAATGGATTGAAAGTGACCACTATCGACTTGTCAGGGACGTATGTCGCTGAGACAGCGCCCGGAAGCGGCACTTTCAACAACAAGCCCGATTACCGCATGCGCGCTGCAGTCGTCGAGACTCCGAGCGGCTCTTACTTTGTGAAGCTCATCGGCCCTGAAAAGACAGTGACGCAATGGAACGATTCGTTCCTGAGCTACATCAAGTCGTTCGAGTTCAAGTGATTTACGAGAAGGTTTCACGCAAAGGCGCAAAGCTCGCCAAGACGCAAAGGCGGGTCAAGTGCTCGGGCGCGCCTTGGCGCCTTTGCGATCTTTGCGTCTTTGCGTGAAATTTTATTTGTAGCGGTAGGTAATTCGTCCGCGCGACAGGTCGTACGGCGACATCTCAACACTCACGCGATCGCCCACCAGAATCCGGATTCTATTCTTCCGCATCTTGCCGGAGATAGCGGCTAATACTACGTGGTCACTGTTGTCGAGTTGGACTTTGAAGAAGGCGTTGGGCTGTTTATCGATGATAATGCCTTGTGCGGGGATCAGATCTTCTGCTGCCAATCAGTTTCTCCTTTTGGATGTTTTCACTGCGCTGCAAACAATAACACATAAGTCCTATAGGACATATTCAACCTATCGCGGTAGTTTTCGAACGCGTTCAAAAATCTCTTGACACCCTCCCACCACGAGGCGTATTCTGCCGCTAGTTGAACGTGTTCAAATTCAGCTTAAAAGGAGGCTGATCATGACAATCGGACTTAGCACATACCTGATTTACCTAACCCTCAGCATCGCACTCACCATTTGGGTAGGCCGCACCCTCCACAAAAACGGACGCGTCTTCCTCGTTGACGTCTTCCACGGCAACGAAGCCCTCGCCGATTCCGTCAATCACCTGCTTGTCGTCGGCTTTTACCTGATCAACTTCGGCTACGTTAGTCTGGCCCTGAAACTCGGCTACACCATCGAGACGGCTGAGCAAAGCGTTGAAGCCCTGTCAGTCAAAATCGGCATGGTGTTGCTCGTCCTCGGCGGCATGCACCTCTTCAATCTCTTCGTCTTCAGCCGCATGCGCCGCCGCGCCACCGCTCACCACCAGCCACCCGTCGGTCCGGACGCGTTTACGCCCGTCCAGCAGGAGGCAGCGTGAACCATGCTGTCATTAACCGTGCTTTACGACCCTGAGTGTGGTTTGTGCCGGCGCGCGCACGAGTGGCTCAACGATCAGTTGAAACTCGTCGAACTCAACTTCGTGGCCTGTGCTTCCCACGAAGCGCGCCAGCGCTACCCGCAACTCAATCACGATCTGACGAAGCAGGATCTGACTGTGATTAGCGAGGACGGCTGGGTCTACTTTGGTCCAAAAGCATGGCTGATGGTGCTCTGGGCGCTCACGCGCTATCGCGACTGGTCTTATCGACTCGCAGCGCCCGAGCTGTTGCCTACAACCAAGCGAGTGGTTTCCGTAATTTCCCAGAACCGTTACCAGATCAGTCGCGCAGCCGGACTCACAAGATGAAGAAGAAGAAAGCGACAAAGACGGTCAAAGGCGATCAGACCAAGGCGCTGATCCTCGAGACTGCCCTCGAGATGTTTCGCGAGCGCGGGTACGACAACACGACGATGCGCGCCGTCGCAGAAAAAGCGGGCGTGTCGCTCGGTAACGCTTATTACTACTTCCGCTCGAAGGAATATCTCATCCAGGCTTTCTATCAACGCCTGCACGACAGTCATATCGAAGTCGCGCTGCCGGCGCTCGAACATGAAAAGACGTTGAAAGCACGCCTGCTGACCGTGATGCGAACGAAGATCGACACGATGAAACCGTATCACCAGTTTGCAGGCGTGCTTTTCAAAACGGCGGCGAACCCCGAGAGTCCTCTGAATCCTTTTGCCGATGATTCAGATCCGGTGCGCCAGCAAGCTATTGAATTGTTCGAAAAAGTGCTCGAAGGCACGAGCGCACGAATTCCAAAAGATCTGAAAGCAGAGTTGCCCTACCTGCTCTGGGTTTACAGCATGGGCATCGTTCTATTTTGGATTCACGACTCGTCACCGAAGCACCGTCGCACCTACCGCATGATCGATCACACAGTCGACTTACTCGACAAGTTGATCCACCTCGCGAGTAATCCCTTCATGCGACCACTGCGCAAGCAGGCGCTGCGAATGGTTAATGAAATCAAGGAAGCGCTACCGGACGACAACGAGCCACAAAAAGCCACCTAACTCTTTTTGTGTTTTTGTACCTTTTTGTGGCTAAAAAGGAGAAAAATGAAAGTCGCAATTACTGGCGCCAGCGGTTTTGTTGGCAGCCATCTGGAGACTCGCCTGACTGGAGAAGGACACGAAGTAGTTCGCACTGTGAGGTGTGATCTCTACAACATCAATCAATTGACTGCGGCGTTTGCGGGCTGCAAAGTGATCGCACACTGCGCCGGCATCAATCGTGAGATCGGCGACCAAACGTTTGCGCGCGTTCACGTTGAAATGACGCGCAACATCGTCGCAGCGGCGAAGAACGCCGGTGTCGAGAAGATCGTCTTGATGAGTTTTCTGCGCGCACGACCCGGTTGCGGTTCGCCGTATCACGAGTCGAAATGGGAAGCAGAAGAGATCGTCCGCAACTCCGGTCTCGATTACACAGTCATCAAAGCCGGCATCGTCTACGGTCGCGACGATCACATGCTCGATCACTTGAGCCACGCGCTGCACACGTTTCCCGTGTTCGGCCTTGTCGGTCTGAAAGAGAAAAGCATCCGGCCACTCGCGATCGAAGATCTCATACACGTCATGCGAGCAGCGCTCGTCGATCGACGCATGAAGCGCCAAACAATCGCTCTGCTCGGTCCGGAAGAGATCTACCTGAGCGAAGCAGTGCGTCGTGTTGCTGAAGTTGTAGGCAAACGGCCGTTGATGTTACCGCTGCCGGTGGTCTGTCACGAGTTGATGGCGCGCGTGTGGGAAAGGTTTATGAAAGTTCCGCTTACCTCACTGGCCCAGATACGCATTCTGTCGGAAGGCGTCGTCGAGCCCGGCTCACCTGTAGTTCCGGTGCCATACGATCTGGTGCCGACACGCCGGTTCACTACCGAGCAGATCCGCAGCGGACTGCCTCAGCCTGGTCCATTCTGTGCCGGTGATCTGCGCTGGTGTTCATAGAAAGGAAAAGCGAATGTTGGACCTATGGAGCTGGCAAGGCAGGGTTGGTCGCGGACATTACCTCGCAACCGGTTTGATCCTGTTCTTTGTGAAACACAATATCGATCGCGTCCTGGCCGCCCTGGCTGGTTACCCGTGGAGCCCTGTTAGTTACTGGATTTTTATGGCTCCGAACGGCGTTGCGTCGCTGAATCCCGTCGACGCAATGTTCTACGTTGTCCTCGTCTTGTTTGCGCTCCCGTTTATGTGGATGGGTACGGTGTTGACGCTGCGACGACTACGTGACGCTGATTTGCCACTGTGGCTCGTAATGCTTTTCTTCGTGCCATTTCTCAATGTGATCTTTTTCTTCATTCTCGTTGCGATTCCCTCACGCGAGCAAGTCGACGACGGACCGAAGCTCGGTTCGCCAATCGGCCGATTTATCCCACAAAGCGAGTTTGGGAGCGCCATATTCGGCGCGGGGCTGACGGCGATTCTAGCGGTAGTTGAAACCGTGTTCAGCACGACCGGCCTCGGCAAATACGGCTGGGGACTATTTGTGGGCATTCCGTTTTTTCTCGGCTTGAACTCAACGATGATCTACGGCTTTCACTACTCGCGATCGCTCGGTAGGTGCCTGCTGGTGTCGCTTCTTTCAATCGGACTTGTCGGGCTTGGTCTCGTGGGTTTCGCGATCGAAGGCATCATCTGTCTCGCGATGGCGCTCCCACTCGCCATCCCTCTCGCGCTGTTTGGTGGTTTGATTGGCTACGTGCTTCAGAAGCGCGAGTACCCGACCAACACGTTGCGCGTGGCTTCGGTCGTCTGTCTTATAGTTCCCGGTCTGATTTTGATCGAATACGGTTTGGGTGAAACGCCGCCGCTCTACGAAGTGAAGACGTCTGTCGTTATCAAAAGCGATCTACAGACTGTTTGGACCCACGTCGTTACGTTTTCACAACTGCCGCCGCCGACAGAAGCAATGTTCAAGACCGGAATCGCGTATCCGATTCGCGCCGAGATGCATGGTCACGGTGTTGGCGCGGAGCGGCACTGTGTATTTTCCACTGGCGCATTCGTCGAGCCGATTACTGTTTGGGATGAACCGCGTCTATTGGCGTTTGGTGTTAGTGGCCAACCGCCCGCGATGGAGGAGATGTCGATCTATCGCAACCTTCACCCGCCGCACTTGGATAATTACTTCGTCGCGAAGCGTGGACAGTTTGAATTGAAGCCTCTGCCCGACGGCACGACCCTATTGGAAGGAACAACGTGGTACCAGAACCGCTACTGGCCCGCGCCTTACTGGCATTTGTGGTCTGATCACGTCATCGAAACGATCCATAACCGAGTTCTCTTACACATCAAATCCCTCGCCGAACAACAGTCCCAAAGGGCGCAGAATTAATTTTTGTTTCTTTTGTGCCTTTTTGTGGCAATCTCTGCCGAATGGTCCAGATCGCGATCATCGGCGGCGGCATCGGGGGCTTAACAGCAGCTCTTGCCCTGCAACAATCCGGTTTTCAAGCCGAAGTCTTCGAACAAGCACCGGAGCTTCTCGAGGTGGGTTCAGCGATCGCTATCTGGTCCAACGCCACGCGCGTGCTTCAGCACTTGCAGTTAGCAGAGAAGATTTTTGAATACGGCGGCATAGTCAAAGAGCTCTGCTGGATGGATCAAAACGGATTCCTTCTGAATCGCGTTTCGATCGCAGACGATAGGGCTCCCGCCGTGGCTCTGCATCGTTCTGACTTGCAGCGCACACTCCGGCAGGCGCTTCCTCAATCAATAATTCATCTCGGACACACACTCGTCGCTCATCGTCAACAAGGCGACAAGATGATTGCGACTTTCGCTAATGGTCGCTCTGTCGAATCTGATTTTTTGATCGGCGCCGATGGCGTTCACTCACGTGTGCGTGCACAATTCATCAACGACGGCGAACCGACTAATCGTGGCTACACGATCTGGCGCGGCACCTCTCCGATCACACCGGCGGCAATTCCGCCCGCGACCGGAATGGAGTTGTACGGACGTGGTAAACGTTTCGGCATTGGTCCAGTTGGTCTTGGACGCACGGGCTGGTGGGCCGCAGCGAACACGGATCAGACGGATAAACTGCACGATCTGTTCGTAGGGTGGTAT
Organism: Pyrinomonadaceae bacterium; assembly: GCA_035251975.1. Taxonomy (GTDB): domain Bacteria; phylum Acidobacteriota; class Blastocatellia; order Pyrinomonadales; family Pyrinomonadaceae; genus PSRF01. The sequence goes on from DATFDT010000091.1 coordinate 12,003, forward strand.
GCGCCCGTGATGGAATTGATCGAAGCGACACCACCGCCGACGATATTGAAGACGGGCGCCACCGATAGAGAACCGAATAAGCGTTGGGGGACCGGGCGAATGACCCTACTCGGCGACGCCATCCATCCCACCACACCCAACCTCGGCCAGGGTGGTTGTCAGGCAATGGAAGACGCCCTCGTCCTCGCTCGTTGCTTTGAAAAGCATGGGGCAACTGAAGAAGCACTACGAAACTACGAGCACCTTCGTCACGCCCGCACCGCCATCCTTACCAGGATCTCGCGTTACTACGGACGCGTCGGTCAGTTGGAAAACCCTATTGCCCGCACCCTCCGTCGCACCGTCCTCGCCCTTGCACCCGAAGCCATCCTTCATCACTCACTCCAGACCGTCTTTAACTACAAGGTACAACTGTAGGGGCGGCCCTCTGTGGCCGCCCGTCGTTTCCCAAACAGGCGCTAACAAAACGCCGGTCTTCCTACATAAGTCTTAGAGCCCTTCGTTCCCCCATTTGAAAATCAACGTGGACTTGTTTCGTCCTGCGCACA
>DATFDT010000092.1:0-19919 GCA_035251975.1 Pyrinomonadaceae bacterium
AAGGTCTTGAAAGAAGTCGAGAATCTCTACAAGAACAAGTCAGGAAGAGGGGCTTGCCCCCGCCGATCTGCCTAGCAGAACGCCGGGGAGACGCTCTCCACTCTTTGCCGCGCCTTCGGTGTCAACGACTCGAGCGTTTCGAGCACTCTCGCGTGCGTCATGCCACTGCCGAGATAAGTCCAACGATTCGCTCGCACTTGCACGCGCCGAAACTCATTCGCTTCCGTATCGGTCAACCTGCGACCACTCGCGATCTCAAAGCTGGTGAGATCAAACTCGACTTGCTGCTGCAGTCCACCGTCGAGAAAAGCCCCAATCTCCAGATACTCTTCGACCGCGCTCATGATCTGCTCTTCAGTGCGATCTGCTGCCAGCGCCTCAACCATCAAAGTATCGAGCTTCGCATGCTGCACCTCTTCAACCCAATGATGCTTGAGCAGGCTCTTAAACTGCGCGTCGAGCTCCTGGTCGTCCTTGATGCTGTCGAGGTAATGACTTTGGACCATCCACTCGATGTGTAGCGTTGTGATCGCGATCGCGAGTGGATCACGGGCCAGGATCGCGGCTGCGATCGCGTCTGGTGGTCCAATGACGTTGCAGAGCGTGCCAAATCCGTCTTCAAATTCCGTTCGAAAGCGTTTGAAAAGCTGGATATGTTTCGCTTCTTCACTCGCGAATCGTAAGAGTGCGCGCACGCGGTAATCGTCACCGCGCAATTGTGGACGAGCATGGTCCAGTACGAATGGCAGTATGAATTCTTCTACGAGTCCGAAGATGCAGAGATACGCATTGCCTCTGATCTGATTAAGAATTCGTTTCTCTTCTCTTGAGAGAAACGTGAGCGGCTCCGTATTCGCCAGCGACTCGGGCATGAAAGGCTGCGTGAAGTTGAGGCGTTTCTCACCTCCGATAATGTCTTCAACGCGCCAGTGAATGCTCTCCGACGCTGCGAGCGTCGCCTGGTATGTATAGTTATTATGCATGTCGGGAACACCTCCTTCGAGTTCCTCTACATGTCCCTTAACGCGTAAAAACATGGCGAAAGGGGCATGCCACCAAAAAGTAATAACGAAGTCGTATAACTGCGACACGCTCGTAAGTCGTTGGGTGTTAAATAGATTCATATTTACTGAAGGGGGATTTTGTATGAGTGCAAAAGCAGGCGCATCGCCAGGAAGAAAGAAAACGTCAGACATGTTCAGGGAAGCAAAGACGTTCTCGAGTTTTTCTGTAAACGATTTGCAGAAGGCAAAACAGTTTTACAGTCAAACACTCGGGCTCGACGTTAAAGAGACACCGGAAGGACTCGAGCTTCGTTTGGACAACAACACCGTTTTCTTATATTCCAAACCAAACCATACCCCGGCCTCTTTCACCGTCCTGAATTTTTCAGTGGACGACATCGATGCAGCAGTGCACGAGCTCAACGGATTGGGTGTGAAGCTCGAACACTATGACTTGCCCGATATCAAGACTGACGAACGCGGAATCGCGCGTGGCCCACATGGTCCAACAATCGCATGGTTCAAAGATCCGGCAGGAAATATTCTGTCGGTGTTAGAAGAGAAATAGAACCTTTGACAGGATTACAGGATTTAGAAAATTTACAAGATTGCTTTCCTGTAAATCTTGTAAATCCTGTAATCCTGTCCAACTTTGCTTACCTCCTTCGCAATCCACCTCCATTTCTGAGTGCCGGGTGTAGTCGCCTGCGCCTAAGATACATTTCACGCGGATTTTCGCGGATTCGTTCTTGATCCATCCCGCAACGTCCCATATACTCCGCGCGCCTTAGCTCTGAAGGAAACCCATGCCATCCTCGCGAATCCGAACCAGAATGAATCTGCCCGAGGACCTAAACGAAGCCCGTCTCCGTATAACCAGGTGTATTGAGAGTCGAGAGGAAAGGCTGAGTCTTGAGGGCCTCGGTCTGCGCCAAATACCGGAAGAGGTTGGTTCACTAACTTGGCTTATTGGCCTCTCGGTTGCAGATAACGGGATTTCTGAAATCCCTGATTTCGTTGGCCGGCTAACCGAGCTTACGACGCTTCATCTTCAGCAAAATCCGATAAGTATTCTTCCCGCAACCCTATCGCAATTAACTAAACTATCTGAACTATTAATTGTAGACGGAGCACCGTCTGCGGCTGATTGGGTAATTGGTACTTTGGAGAATCTACAGTACCTGGTGCTTCGGAGCCTTCGACTCAAAAAGTTTCCAGACTGGATTCTCAATCTTAAGAAGCTAAAGCTCCTTTACCTTGATGGCAATCATTTGAAGGAACTCCCAAATTGGGTGGGTGAGCTGTCAGAGCTTCAGGTTCTAAACATTGGTAGAAATCAACTCACGCAATTACCCTCGTCACTTTTGAGTCTTAAAAACCTGAGTCGATTGTACGTAGACGACAAACTGAGAATTCCGAAAGAGATTACTGAAGATGGCGATGCCAGAAAGGTTCTGGATTACTACTTCCGAATCAGAGGCCAGCGCCAACCACTGAATGAATTCAAATTAATCCTTGTCGGGCGGGGCGGAGTAGGAAAAACGACTTTGGTCCACCGCCTGACAACCGGCAAGTACAAAGAATTCAAGCGTACTCCGGGAATCAATATCACGAAATGGCCCGTGAAGATCGACAGCGATGAAGTGCAGGCGCACATCTGGGATTTCGGCGGACAGGAGATCATGCACGGCACACACCGGTTCTTCATGACCGAACGTGCGCTTTACCTCGTACTGCTCTCAGGGCGTGAAGGCACCGAAGATCACGATGCCGAGTACTGGTTGTCACTTATTCGTTCTTTCGCAGGCGACGCGCCGGTAATTATTCTGCTGAACAAATGGGATGACTATCAGTTCGAGCTCAATCGCCAACTCCTTAAAGACAAATACGGGAAAAACTTAGTCTTCGTCCAGACAGACAGCCGCTCTGGCGCTGGTATGTCAGAGTTGCACGAACGCATTTGCCAGCTTGCGAAAAAGCTTCCGGGATTGAAAGCCGCATGGCCCAGTGAATGGCGGCAGATCAAAGAAGCGTTACCACGAAAGAAGAAAAGCTGGTTGACATTCGACGACTTCCGCGACTTCTGCACAAAGCAGGGAATCGACCAATCTACGGATCAGGAAGCTCTCGCTGACAGCCTCCATCATCTCGGCCTAATGCTTTCGTACCGAAGGGAAGAAGCACTGCGCGATTTTGGAGTGCTTAACCCGAAGTGGGTAACCAAAGGTATCTACCAGATTCTCAACTCACCTCAACTCCGCAAAGCACAGGGAAAGTTCACGCCAAAAGCTTTTGCAGACGTGTTGCCAAGTAACAGTTATCCGAAAGCAGTGCATCCTTACCTTCTGGCGCTGATGCGCAAACTTCAACTCTGCCACCCATTGGATGAAAAGGGTGAGAAATATTTGATTCCCGAACTGCTTACGAAGGAAGAACCTGAGCTCGATACAGAATTTCCTCCTGACAAGTGCCTTGGCTTTGAATATCGCTACGACACCGTCTTGCCCGAAGGTTTGCTGCCGCGCTTCATTGTCGAGACTTATTTTTTGCGGGAGCCGAAACTGGTTTGGCGCACGGGCGCGGTGTTGGAAAGAGCGAACTGTCGTGCCTTGGTGCGAGGCGATGTTCAAGGGCGTCAAGTCGTGATTCGCGTGAGAGGTGTCGGCAATGGGCAAAGAGAACTGCTTGGTATCATCCGCGAACACTTCGAGCGAATTCATCGCGGCTTCGAGAAACTGCCTGTAACTGAACTCGTGCCAATCCCCAAGTACCCACATATCACCGTTCCTTATGAAGAACTTCTTGCCTATGAACGAGCGGGCGATAATGAGTACAAAGTCGTAATTGATCGTACGCCGGTTAAATTCAGTGTTGCTGAGTTGTTGGATGGGGTGGATCTACCCGGCTCGCGTGAGCTGGTTGCGCTTCCGGGCGAGACTATCCAACTCTTCGGCGTGCCATTAGTCTTCATCAGCTATGCACACGAAGACGAACGATTTCGTGATGAGCTTCGTGGCGCCCTGACGCCGTACGAACGAACTCGCGCACTCCAAATTACAGACGACACATGCATCGTGCCGGGACAGAAGTGGGAAGACGAAATTTCTTCCAAGGTCGAGGACGCGGACATTGTAATTCTGCTCTTAAGTAACGACTTCATCCGCTCTGATTATTGCTTTCAGAAGGAGATGCAAATAGCACGCGAGCGCGACAGGGCCGGCGACTGCACCATTGTTCCAATTGTTGTGCGTGCCTGTGCTTACGAGAAACTGGAACTCGGGCAACTTCAGGCAATTCTTCCTAACGGTAAACCTGTAAAGCAAAACAAAGATCGAGACGCCGCCTGGTTAGAAGTTACGAAGCAACTCGACAAAGTAATCGCACGTTTCGACGAAGAAGTTAACGAAATCGACTCCTTCCAGTAATCCCTGCAAATCCTGTCTAAGGTCTTACACCCTCGAAATCACATCCGTATCAGACACGTACAACTCTCATATTCATTTCCGAAAATCCTTAACAAAATCGACGTGGCAATGAAGTTGCACAGAGCAGGCCTCTACGCTCAAACACAGAGGATCCGAATGAACATCAAACTCAAAAAACTCTCAGACCAGGTAATCGTCATCACCGGTGCGTCGTCAGGTATCGGGCTCGTCACCGCACGTCTCGCCGCGAAACGTGGAGCGCGTGTGGTGCTCAATGCGAGAAATGAAGAGGCGTTGCGCCAGGTCACGGATGAAATAAACACGCAGGGTGGCAAGGCGATAGACGTCGTTGGCGACGTGGGCAAGTTCGAAGACGTGAAGAAGATTGCTGACGAAGCTATTCGGCACTTCGGTGGATTCGATACCTGGGTCAACAACGCGGGCGTCTCGATCTATGGACCAGTTCTGGACCAGTCACTCGACGACCATCGCCAATTATTCGAAACAAATTACTGGGGCGTGGTCCATGGATCGATGATCGCTTGCGAACACCTGAGAAAACAAGGTGGCGCGCTGATCAATATCGGCAGCGTCCTCTCAGACGTCGCGATTCCGCTCCAGGGCACGTACTGCGCAACGAAACACGCAATCAGAGGCTACACCGACGCCCTTCGTCTCGAGCTTGAAGAAGAAGGCGCGCCGATTTCAGTCACACTGGTCAAACCGAGCACGATCGACACGCCGTACACCCGTCACGCAAAGAACCTTATGCCCGTCGAGCCGCAGAACCCACCGCCGGTGTACGCACCCGATCTCGTAGCCGAAGCAATCCTGCACTGCGCCGAACATCCTGAACGCGATTTGTACGTCGGTGGTGGCGGCAAGGTGCTGGCCGAAGCGGGCCACGTCGCGCCGCGTCTGACAGACAAGATGATCGAAGCAATGATGTTCGATGCGCAGCAGTCTGATCGACCGAAGCCGCCGGCGCGACAAGACAGTTTGTATGCACCGATAGAAGATGGAGAGGAGCGCGGCGATTATCCAGGGCACGTCGCAGAAACGAGTGTCTATACAAAAGCATCAAAGCATCCACTGATCACCGGCTCATTGATCGCAGGACTCGGTCTGGCTGTACTCGCAGCGTGGCGCTCAGTCTCTGCAAATCATTCTGAGCTCGGTCGCTCGAAAGTTCTTCTGGATAGATTGAGGTGAATTATGCGTAATAACGATTCGAACATTTTAAAGGGCATGGTAGCCGGACTCGCCGGCGGTCTCATCGCTTCATGGACCATGAACCAGTTTCAAGCCGCCTGGACTCGCATCGCTGAAGGCACGGAGAAGTCGCACGGCGCACAGTCGATGCAACCGAGCGAAGGTTCGCAGGGTGAGCAGGACACAGCCGAGCAGGACGACGCCACCGTTAAAACTGCAAAAATCATTTCGCGCAACGTTCTCGGTCACGAGTTGCAGGAAAGTGAAAAGGAAACGGCTGGTGCTGCCGTTCATTACGCCTTCGGCACTCTTACCGGCGGATTGTATGGAGCACTCGCCGAAGTCACTCCGCAAGTAACTAGTGCAACCGGTCTACCGTTCGGCGCCGGCTTCTGGTTACTCGCCGACGAGATCTCCGTACCGCTGCTCGGTCTCTCGAAAGGACCAACAGAGTATCCGGTCTCGACTCATGCTTATGCGCTCGCTTCACATCTCGTATATGGAGTGACGACTGAGCTGAGTCGTCGCGCGGTGCGACAGGTTCTGTGAGGGACGAGTTATCAGAACCATCGTTGACAGACGAGGATCTGGCCCGTCTGCAAAGCGATACCTTCAAATACTTCGCCGACGAAGTGAATCCCGAGAACGGACTCGTGCGCGATAGCACGCGTCGCGGTTCACCGTCTTCGATTGCCGCTGTCGGCTTTGCGCTTACGGTTTACCCGATCGCGGTCGAGCGGAAGTACATGACCCGCGCCGAAGCAGTGAAGCGAACTTTGGCAACACTGCGATTCTTTCACGACGCCCCACACGGAAAACAGCGCGACGCCACGGGTTACAAAGGCTTCTATTACCACTTCCTCGACATGGAGACCGGACGTCGCGCGAACAAATGTGAAATTTCGACGATCGACAGCACGTATCTTCTCGCCGGCGCTCTCGCCGCTTCATGCTATTTCGACTCCGACACCGCCGCTGAGCGCGAAGTTCGCGAGCTTGCCGAAGCGCTTTACAAACGCGCCGACTGGCACTGGGCGCAGAACGGCGCGCTTACAGTCTCACACGGCTGGCGACCAGAGCGCGGATTCATCAAATATCGTTGGACCGGATATAGTGAAGCGCTGATACTTTATTTTCTCGGTCTCGCTTCACCAACGTTTCCGCTGCCGCCCGAAAGTTACAAAGCGTGGACCAGGACGTACAAGTGGAAAAAACTCTACGAGCAGGAGTTTGTTTACGCTGGTCCGCTGTTCATTCATCACCTGTCGCACATGTGGATCGACTTCCGCGGTATTCAGGACGATTACATGCGCGGCAAGTCAATCGATTATTTTGAAAACAGCCGGCGAGCGATCTATGCGCAGCAAGCCTATGCGATGCGTAATCCGAAGAAGTTTGCGGGTTACGATCGCTTTAGCTGGGGCATCACGGCGAGTGATGGTCCAGGACCGGCAGAGCGTCGCGTCAACGGTCGTCGCGTGCGCTTCTTCGACTACAGAGCGCGCTCGATTCCGTATGGACCCGATGACGGCACACTCGCGCCGTGGGCAGTTGCGGCGTCGTTACCGTTCGCTCCGGAAATCGTGCTGCCGTCGTTGTTTCGCTTGAACGAAGACTATCCGGAGATCACGAGTGAATACGGGTTCAAGTGCAGTTATAACCCGACGTTCAACTCCGGAGGTCGAAAAGGTTGGATATCACAGGGCTACTACGGCTTGGACCAGGGACCAATCATCATGATGATCGAAAATTACCGCACGGGTTTCATCTGGCGCCTGATGCAGCGCTGCCCGTTCACCGTAAGCGGTCTGCGCCGCGCCGGCTTTCGCGGCGGTTGGCTGGAATCCGTGTAATCGGTGGCTAAAATAAGTTGTCCAACCGCGTACCTGGAGATGCTTCGATCGTCTCCATCCCTTTCCGAAAAATCCTCGCCCATGTAGTTCCGCGCAAGATCATCTCACCGTTTTCAATTCGCAGTATCGCGCCTTCTCTTAAACCCACGACCGGCGTGTCATTCTCCTCGAGAAACTGAATGATCCGCTCTTCGCGTGTCTCGCCCATGTGCCTTGAATTCGGATCAGGATCGAGATAGTGAGGATTGATCTGAAACGACACCAACCCGAGCGCATTGAACGACGGCGGCTGCACGATCGGCATGTCGTTCGTGGTTTTGATCGTCGGCGCAGCGACATTCGAACCGGCACTCGATCCGATGTACGGCATTCCGTTCAACACTCGATTACGAATCGCCTCGATCAGATCGAACTCGTAAAGCGCCTTCAACAAACGGAACGTATTTCCACCACCAATGAAGATCGCATCCGTTTCGTTAACAGCCGCGACCGGATTCGCAGCAGTGTGGACCGAAGTGAGCTCGTATCCCATCTTCTGAAACCGCTGTCGCGCATTTGCGGCATACTTATCTCGATCGAACAACGCATACGGTACGAACAGCACATGTTTCGCGTCGCCGAGAAAACTACGAATCTCTGATTCTGCATGATCGAGATACCCGCTGCCGTGAAGGGTTGAGTTGCTGATCAAAAGAACGCGCTGAGTTTTGTTGTTGGGAAACATTTCGATAGCATTGGACATGATCAGTAGTTTACAGGATTAACAAGATTTTTCATGATTGACAAGATATGACAGAAAACATGTTAGACGCGTGGCGCGAATCTGCGCAGTATTGGACCGAACACAGCGAAACGATTCACCAGATGTTTATGCCGCTGACGCGTGCGTTGATCGAGCGCGCCGGAATTCATCAAGGGCAGAGTGTGCTCGACGTTGCTGGTGGCGCTGGCGAACCGTCACTCACGATTGCCGAGACAGTTGGACCAGAGGGTTCAGTAACTTTTACTGATGGTGTGGCTGAGATGGTTGAAACAGCTCGCGCCAGGGCACAACGGCGTGGTCTCACCAACATTGAGTTTCACCAGAGCGTAGCCGAGTCGTTGCCGTTTCCCGACGAGTCATTTGACGTAGTCGTCAGCAGGCTTGGCGTGATGTTATTTGCTGATCCTGATATGGCCATGCGCGAGATGCTCCGCGTGCTTAAGCCCGGGGGCCGGCTGGCGTTTGCGGTCTGGGGAAAAAGCGATGTCAATCCATTCTGTTATCTCGTCACGCGCGTGATGGACAGCCATGTGAAATCACCCGCCGCCGATCCCAACGCGCCGAGTGCATTTCGCTTTGCGGAGCCAGGCACACTCACGAGCGCGATGAAGCAGGCGGGCGCGATCGACGTAGACGAACGCATTGTCACGTTTGACATCGAAGCGCCGATCTCACCGCGACAATTCTGGGCCATGCGTTCTCAAACTTCCGATACGTTGCGAGAAAAGTTGAAGAAGCTGTCTGCAGACGAGCAATCGGAGATCGCGGTTGAAGTTGAGCAGGCCGTGCAGGAATTCTTCCCGGCCAACGAGATGAAATTTCCGGCCCGACTCATTATCGCCACCGGCAACAAACCGTAACAGATTTCTCTGCGTAGCCTCTGCGTCCTCTGCGCCCTGCGGGTGAATCACATACTTTAACCGCAGAGGCGCAGAGGACACAGAGGTTACGCGGAGATACAATAGCCGGCATGCAGCGGTCGGTGTTGGACCAGAAATGGGCGGGTTATGGGGCGGCGGCGTTGAGCGTTGGTTTATTGACGCTGCTGCTGAAGACGGTCAGTGCGCACATCAATGCAGCTACTGTCTCGCTCGCGCTGCTGCTGACCGTCTTGTTCATCGCGACTCGCTGGGGCAGCCTGCCCGCGCTCGCCGCGTCGATCCTCGCGATGCTCTGTTTTAACTTCTTCTTCCTCCCACCGTTCGGTACTTTCACGATTGCCGCAACTGACAACTGGATTGCGCTGCTCGCCTTTCTCATCACCGCCGTGACTGCGGGACAACTATCAGCGAGCGCCAAACGACGCGCCGAAGAAGCCGAAATCGGAAGACTCGAGATCGAGCGTCTTTACGCGGAGCTGCGCGATGCTTTTGAACGTGCGAGTCATGCCGAGGCCTTGCGACAGAGTGAGAAACTGAAATCAGCATTGCTCGACGCAGTCACACACGATCTGCGCACACCGCTCACGTCGATCAAAGCTTCGATCACAACGCTCCTCGACGAAGTTCGCGATACCGAGCCGCCAGTCAAACTCGATGCGGAGTCGAGAGTCGAGATGATGGAAGTAATCGACGAAGAGAGCGATCGTCTGAGTCGTTTCATAAACGGACTGATCGAGCTCGCGAGAATCGAAGCGGGCGAGCTGCAACTGCGCAGGCGTTGGGGCGCGGTTGAGGAAATAATCTCCACGGCGTTGTCGCGCGCCGAGCCGATCGCGCACAGTCATCGTGTTGAGCTCGATGTTGAAAAAGAGTTGCCGGGCGTGCGCGTCGATGAACGTGCGGTCAGCGAGGTTGTTTATACGCTCATCGACAACGCCGCAAAGTATTCACCGGTGGGCTCGACGATCTGCATCACCGCGCGGCGCTCAGGTGATGAATTGATCGAAATGGGAGTCGAAGACGACGGGCCGGGAATCCCTGCTGACCTTCGCGAACGCGTTTTTGACAAGTTCTTCCGTGCGACGCGCGACGGTGATGTTCGCAGTCGACAGCCGACCGGCACGGGCATGGGCCTCGCGATTGCCAAGGGTATCGTGGAAGCACACTACGGAAAGATCTGGATCGAAGCGGGACGCGATGGAAAGGGCACGCGCGTGTTGTTTACGTTGCCGATCGGCGACGATGATGTGATCGAAGAACCGCGTTACACTACTGCGACAGTTGAAGCGCAATGACGAACCAGGCACGCATTCTCGTAGTTGACGACGAGCCACAGCTCACGCGCGTTTTGCGCACGGGACTGAAGTCGCGTGGTTACGACGTGCGCGCCGCTGCCGACGGGCTCGCGGGCTTCGAGGCTTTCAATGACTGGCATCCCGATCTGGTTATAACTGACTTGGCGATGCCGAATGTCGATGGTCTCGAGTTGTGCCGTCGTTTGCGTGCGGTTTCCACCGTGCCGATCATCGTGTTGTCAGCGAAGGGTGAAGAGAAGACGAAGGTTGAAGCACTCGATCTCGGCGCTGACGACTTTGTGACGAAGCCGTTCGGAATCGATGAGTTGCTGGCGCGTGTGAGGGCTTCACTGCGTCGCGCGAAAGCTCCTGCCACAAATGAGGCCACACAGACTATGCTCGACTCGGGTGATTTCCACGTCGATCTCGAGACGCGTGAGATCACGGTGGGCGGCAAGTCGATTCATCTGACGCCGAAAGAGTTTGATCTGCTGGTCTACTTCATCAAGCATTCCGGAAAAGTGTTGACGCACCGCACGTTGCTGGCCGCGCTGTGGGGTGGGAACTACGTCGAACAGAATGAGTACCTGCGTGTGTTTGTCGGCAACTTGCGCAAGAAGATTGAGCCCGACGCCGCGAGTCCCCGCTACATTCTCACCGAGCCCTGGATAGGCTACCGCTTCGATCCTGGCGAGCGTTATTAGCCACGGATTACACCGATCAAAGCCACGGATCTTTACGATCTTTTTATAAACCCTTTACGCCCTTTTTACGCGCGGCGGCGTAAGTTGGGGTACATGAGTGAGAGAGTTCAGGAGCATCTGGTTGTCTGGGAGCTGATCGCAGCCGGTGCGTGTTTCGCGGTTGCCGTAATCGCGATTGTGCTCGGGTTTGTTTTTACGACGCATTCGTTGCTTGACGACCACGCTCATCCAACTCTGCACACGCTGGGCCTCGTTCTTCTCATCATCGGAATTCCGATCATGATGCTCGGCGCCCACTTCATGGATTTGCAGGAGAAGAAACTCGATGAGTCGCGCAAGGAGAACAAGTCTGCGCATGTGATTGGGTTGGTGAGTGTCATAGGCGTTCTTTTCATGCCGTCTGCGAGTGTCAACGCACAGCAAACCATCTTCAATGTTCCCTCCACCGACATACTCGAAAAAGGCAAGGTTTACACAGAGCTCGATGCGAGTCTGAAGCCGGCCGACGGCTCAGACGTCGCGAAGTTTTCTTCGTTTGTTCCGCGCGTCGTTGTCGGTGCGGGAAGCAATATCGAGTTCGGACTGAACGTTACTGGCAATATCCAACCCGGTCCTGATTCAACGACTCTCGTTCCAACCATCAAGTGGAGACCGTATCAGGAAGAAAACGGTTGGACCATCGTTCTTGGCAATAATCTCTTCGTGCCGGTGCGCCGTCGCGCCTACAACGCCGCAGGTTACTTCTACGCAGAAACAAGCAAGACATTTAAGAACGGCACGCGGATAACCTTCGGTGGCTACGATTTCACGAAGAATGCGGTGGCGCCGGCGAACCGTGCGGGCGGCCAGTTTGCTTTCGAGCAACCACTGAACCGGAAAATCACGTTTGCCGCTGATTGGTTTACGGGCAAACACGCGAACGGCTATTTCACGCCCGGAATCATCTTCAAAGCTGGTCCAGGAGTCACCGGCTACGCGGGCTATTCGATCGGCAATCAAAACGTCTCGGGAGGCAATCACTTCTTCCTGCTCGAGCTTGGGTACAACTTCGACTGAGGATTTCTCTGCGTAACCTCTGCGCTCTCGGCGTCTCTGCGGTGAGCTAACCGCGGAGACGCAGAGAACGCAGAGGTTACGCAGAGGGGCAAAAGCAATGATGGATGTGGTTTTTATAGCGGCGACGATTGGTTTTTTTGTGATTGCGCTTGCGTATGTGTACGCATGCGAAAGGCTGCGGGGAGATAAGAATGAACGTTGAGAGTGGGTTGAGCCTCGTCGTGTCGGTGCTGCTGCTGATTTACCTCGCTTACGCGTTGTTGCGTGCGGAGAAGTTTTGATGACGTTGAATGGCTGGTTACAGATCTTTTTCTTTCTCGCGTTGATACTGCTGGTGACGAAGCCGCTCGGCCTCTACATGGCGCGCGTGTTCAATGGCGAGCGTACGTTTCTCGATCCGGTTCTCGGACCAATCGAGAGATTGATCTACAAGCTCACGCGCGTGGATGCGCGTAAGGAAATGCGCTGGACCGAGTATACAGTAGCGATGCTGCTGTTCAGCGTAGTGACGATGCTCGTGCTGTACCTGTTGCAGCGAGCTCAGGGTGCGTTGCCGTTCAATCCACAGCACCTGCCGGGCGTTGACGCGGCTGCTTTCACCGGATCTTCGTTCAATACTGCGTCATCGTTTACGACGAACACAAACTGGCAGTCGTACGTGCCCGAAGTGACGATGAGCTATCTCACGCAGATGGCCGGGCTCGCGTATCACAACTTCGTGTCTGCCGCGACTGGTATCGCGCTCGCGATCGCTTTTATTCGCGGCATCGCGCGTCGTGAGATGCAGACGATCGGAAACTTCTGGGTGGACCTGACGCGCGCGACGCTCTGGGTGTTGTTGCCGTTTTGTCTCGTCGGATCGCTGGTACTCGTTTCGCAGGGCGTCGTCCAAAACCTGCGACCGTACGACACGGCGCAAATGATTGACGCGCCGTCGACTCAGTTGATCGCGCAAGGTCCGGTCGCGTCGCAGGAATTCATCAAGCAATGGGGCACGAACGGCGGCGGATTCTTCAGCGCGAACAGCGCACATCCATTCGAAAACCCGACGCCACTGACAAACCTGATCGCGCTCTTTTCAATTTTCGCGATCTCCGCAGGACTAACTTACACACTCGGACGCATGACCGGATCGCAAAAGCACGGCTGGGCCGTGTGGTCCGCGATGGCCGTGCTCTTTCTGGCCGGCGTGCTCGTCGCGTACGCGAGTGAAGCGCGCGGCAATCCGCTGTTAGCTGGAACAGATCAAACCGGCGGCAACATGGAAGGCAAAGAAGTTCGCTTTGGAATCGCGAACAGCGCGCTCTTCGCGACCGTCACGACTGACGCGTCATGCGGCGCGGTCAACGCGATGCACGACTCGTTTACTCCGCTCGGAGGCATGATCCCGCTCGCGAATATCATGCTGAGTGAAGTCGTGTTTGGCGGAGTGGGAGCGGGACTTTACGGCATTCTGATCTTCATCGTCCTTTCGGTATTCATCGCCGGACTGATGGTGGGACGCACGCCTGAATATCTCGGCAAGAAGATCGAATCGTACGACGTGAAGCTGGCGATGCTCGTCGTGCTCGTCTTTCCGTTGACAATACTTTTGCTAACTGCGATCAGCGCGGTGTCGCCGTTGTTCGGCACGTCGCAATTGAACAATCCCGGACCACACGGGCTCAGCGAGATGCTTTACGCATTCACTTCCGGCACGGGCAACAATGGCTCAGCTTTCGCTGGTATCTCGGCGAACACGCTTTGGTACAACACGACGATCGGAATGGCGATGCTTGTCGGGCGCTTCATGATGATCATCCCCATGCTCGCGATCGCCGGCAACCTCGTGCGCAAGAAGATCGTGCCGCCGTCGTTAGGCACGTTTCCGGTGACGACGCCGCTGTTCTCGACGTTGCTGGTGAGCGTGATCGTGATTGTCGGCGCCCTCACGTTCTTTCCGGTGTTGAGTTTGGGACCGATCGTCGAGGAGTTGATGTTTTAGACAGGATTTACATGATTTTCCCAAGATTTACATGTCAATCCTGAAAAATCTTGTAAATCCTGTCCAAGGTTTATGACTACGCCAATCTGGAACAAGCAAATCGTCAAACAAGCGATCATTGATGCGTTCATCAAACTCGATCCACGGAAGATGATGAAGAACCCGGTGATGTTCGTCGTCGAGGTCGGGAGCGTCTTAGCCACGCTTCAGCTCATCCGCAACTTCGGTGCTTTCGAACTGCAGATAACGCTGTGGCTCTGGTTCACCGTGCTCTTCGCAAACTTCGCCGAGGCGATGGCGGAAGGTCGCGGTAAGGCCCAGGCCGCTAACCTGCGCAAGTCGAAAACAGAAACGATCGCGCATCGCATCATCTCAGACAAATTCACTGAAGACGTGCCTGGGCCTACCCTTCGCAAAGGTGATCTCGTGATTGTTTCCGCGGGCGAGTTCATTCCCGGCGACGGCGAGATCGTTGACGGGGTTGCCTCCGTCGATGAATCGGCAATCACGGGCGAGAGCGCGCCGGTAATTCGTGAAGCCGGTGGAGATCGCTCTGCGGTTACTGGCGGCACGCGCGTTCTTTCCGATCAGATAAAAGTCCGCATCACTTCAAACCCCGGTGAAACGTTTATCGATCGCATGATCGTACTCGTCGAAGGCGCCGAGCGACAAAAGACACCGAACGAGATCGCGCTAAACATCCTGCTCGCTGGTCTAACTATCATCTTCCTGCTGGCTGTGGTCACGCTTCAGCCATTCGCGATCTATTCCAACGCGCGGCAAACGATCTTCGTGCTCGTTTCACTCCTCGTCTGTTTGATTCCAACTACGATTGGTGGACTGCTCTCTGCGATCGGCATCGCCGGTATGGACCGCTTGATTCAACACAACGTACTCGCGATGTCAGGACGCGCAGTCGAAGCCGCGGGCGATGTGAACACACTCCTGCTCGACAAAACCGGCACGATCACACTGGGCAATCGACAGGCAACACAATTTGTTCCGCTGCCCGGCGTCGACGAAACGGAGCTTGCCGAAGCCGCGCAACTTTCGTCACTCGCAGACGAGACTCCCGAAGGCCGCTCGATCGTCGTGCTGGCGAAAGACAAGTATGGACTGCGCGGCCGCGAGCTTGCGCCACACGAAGCGAGCTTCATTCCGTTCACGGCGCAGACACGCATGTCCGGCGTTGATTTCGACGGTCGTGAAGTTCGCAAAGGCGCGGCGGATGCGATCGCGAAGTATCTCAGCGGAAATGGAAGAGCAGTGCCGCGCGAGCTCGATGGGATCGTTGCTGGCATCTCGAAGGCAGGCGGAACGCCGCTCGTCGTCGCTGAAGATCGAGTCGCGCTCGGTGTCATCTATTTGAAAGACGTCGTCAAAGGCGGCATGGCTGAGCGTTTCAAGCAGATGCGCCAGATGGGGATCAAAACGATCATGATCACCGGCGACAATCCTCTTACTGCTGCAACGATTGCTCGTGAAGCCGGTGTCGACGACTTTCTCGCGCAGGCGACGCCCGAAGACAAGATGGCGCTCATCAAGCGCGAACAGGAAGGCGGCAAGCTCGTGGCGATGACGGGCGACGGCACCAACGATGCGCCTGCGTTGGCCCAGGCTGACGTCGGCGTCGCGATGAACACGGGCACGCAGGCAGCGAAAGAGGCCGGCAACATGGTCGATCTCGACAGCAATCCGACGAAGCTGATCGAGGTCGTTGAGATTGGGAAACAACTGTTGATGACGCGCGGCGCGTTGACGACGTTCTCGATCGCGAATGATGTGGCGAAGTATTTCGCGATCATTCCGGCAATGTTTGCGGGCGCGTTTCCGGTGCTGAACGCGCTCAACATCATGGGATTGCGCACGCCGCAGTCAGCGATTCTCTCGGCCGTGATCTTCAACGCGCTGATCATCGTCGCGTTGATACCGCTGGCGTTAAAGGGTGTGAAGTATCGACCGATGAGTGCCGCGGCGCTGTTGCGACGCAATCTGTTGATTTACGGGCTCGGCGGGATCGTCGTGCCGTTCGTCGGGATCAAGATGATCGACGTGGTGATTAATTTTGTGGGGCTAGTTTAGACAGGATTTACAAGATTTTCAGGATGAACATGTAAATCATGAAAATCCTGTAATCATATCTAAACTCAACTTAACGAGGGGCGTGAATGAAGAATTTGATTACAGCAATTCTGATGACGATCGTAACCACGATTTTGCTTGGGCTCGCTTATCCACTCGTCGTCACCGGACTGGCCCAAGTCATCTTTCCCGATAAGGCAAACGGTCAGTTGATCCGGAACGCTGAAGGCACAATCATCGGTTCGCATCTCATCGGTCAGCCATTTACTTCGCCGGGTTATTTCCGCTCGCGACCGTCGGCAGCCGGTGCGAACGGTTACGACGCGAGTGGCTCAGGCGGATCGAACCTTGGTCCAACTAATCAAAAGTTGATCGATCGTGTAATGGCCGACCTCGAGAAGTTGCAGGCAGAAAATCCGGGTAAGCCCGTGCCGATCGATCTCGTCACTGCTTCCGGTTCAGGACTCGATCCACACATCTCGCCTGCCGCTGCTGAATTTCAAGTCTCGCGTGTCGCACGTGAGCGCGGCATGAGTGAAGACGAGTTACGCCAGATCGTCACGGCGCACACAGAGGGGCGGCAGTTAGGATTTCTCGGTGAACCGAGAGTGAACGTGCTCGAGCTCAACCTCGATCTCGACAACAGATATCCGATGAAACGTTAACGAATGCTCGCTGAGCTTAAAAAACCGTCTCCTGAAGCGTTGCTCGCCAAGCTGAAAACCGGCGACAAGCCGACCTTGCGCGTTTACATCGGCGCTGCGCCAGGCGTCGGTAAGACCTGGCAGATGCTCGAAGATGCGCACCTGCTGAAACGCGAGCGCGTCGATATCGTCATCGCTGTCCTCGAAACTCACGGTCGGTTTGAAACCGCGTCGCTCGCTGAGGGAATCGAGCGTGTACCGATGCGCAAGATCGACTATCGCGGCGTCACGCTCGAAGAGATGGACATCGATGCGGTTATCGCACGCGATCCAAAGGTGGCGATCGTTGACGAGCTCGCGCATACAGACGTGCCGGGCTCGAAGAATCGCAAGCGCTACGAAGATGTTCTCGAGCTTCTCGACCACGACATCTCAGTCATCACTGCCGTCAACATCCAGCACCTCGAGTCACTAAACGACGTCGTCGCACGCACTACCGGCGTGCGCGTGCGCGAGACTGTGCCCGACTTTTTCTTTCGGCGCGCCGATGAAGTGGTGAACGTCGATGTCTCAGTCGACACGCTGCGGACGCGCTTGCGCCAGGGAAAGATCTACGGCGTTGAGAAGATCGAGCAGTCGCTCAACAACTTCTTTCGCAAGGGAAACTTGTCGGCGTTGCGCGAGCTCGCTTTGCGTCAGGCGGCACAGGACGAGGCGACACGAGCGCACGATTATCGCGAGCAGGAAGGATTGGACCAGGCAGTCATTCCAGAGAAAGTCATGGTAGCGATAGCTTCTCACGGCAGTGCGAAGAAGCTGTTGCGTACCGGTTCGCGCATCGCCGGGCGACTCGCGTCTGACTGGTATGCGGTTTACGTCGAGACGCCGCGCGAAGAGATGGGGCGAATCAAGCCTGAGGATTTTGCGGCGTTGCAGGAGAACATTCAGTTTGCGCAGCAACTCGGCGCGCGTGTGGTGCGGTTGAAGGCGCGCAATATTGCAGACGCGCTGATTGATTTTGCGCGACGTGAAGGGATTACACACGTCATCTTTGGTCAAACTTCGCGTTCGCGTTGGGACATTTTATGGCATGGCTCGGTGATCAATCGTTTTTTGGATGAGGTTCACGATGCCACCGTGCAAGTAGTGCCCGAGGAAAACCGGGCCGCGGATAACACGGATAAAGACGGATGAGCCTGAGAGCGAGGCTGCTGACTGGATATGCGATCTTCATCGCGGCGCTCGTGGCGCTGGCGGCGTGGAGCGCGTGGCGTCTACACGATATGGGGAAAGTGTCGCGGCGAATTATCTCGGAGAATTATGACTCCGTTCTTGCAGCGCAGGAGATGAAAGAGAGTCTCGAACGCCAGGATTCAGCAGCGCTCTTTGTGCTTCTCGGTGCGCGCGAAAGAGGGTTAGCTCAACTGCGCGAGCACCGCGCCCGGTTCGATCAGAGTCTTAATACCGCCGCACACAATATCACTGAGCTGGGTGAGTCTGCTGCGATCGCCGCGATTCAGCGCGATCGCGACATCTATTACCAGCGCTTTGATGCGTTCATCGCAAACTCGAACGCGGATGCATATTTCTCGCAACTCGAGCCGCAATTCAATCAGCTGCGGGCAGACAGCGAGCATTTGTTGCAGTTGAATCAACGTGCGATGCGCTTCAAAGCGGAAGCTGCAGCCGGTGTGGCGCAACTCTGGTTCTATCGGACGCTTCTGATTGCAGGCGTGTTGGTTGCGGCAGGCGTTGGATTGGCATTCATGCTAGCCCAACGGATCGTTGGCCCAATACGCCGTCTCACGGAAAGCACGGTAAGGATCGCAGGCGGCGATCTCAGCGCTAGTGTCATTGTCGATTCGACTGATGAAATCGGCACTCTCGCCGCTGAATACAACCGCATGGCGAAAAGCCTGCGACAACTGCGCAGCTCCGATATGGGTAGGCTGCTCGTCGCCCAACAAACCACTGAGGCCGCGATTGATTCACTTTACGATCCCGTCATCGTCACTGACGGCGATGGTCGTGTCACGAAACTAAATCCTGCTGCGGAAGAGATATTCGGAATGCACGTCGGCGAGGTTGCGCGTGATGTGCGGATCGCAGGGGCAGTCGCGGAGGCGTTGGAGTCGCAGCGTCCGGTCGCTGCGGAGGAAATGTCGTCAGTGTTGCCGCTGGCTGTGGCTGGCTCGGAGAGAGCATTTCGACTGCGGACCACGCCGATGCGTGACAGCGATCATCATCTGCTCGGCGCCGTTACGCTCCTCGAAGACATCACTCACTTACGCGAGATCGATCGTCTCAAGTCTGAATTCATCGCCACCGCTTCGCATGAGTTGCGCACTCCGCTCACGAGCGTGCAGATGGGCGTGTATCTGCTGCTCGAACGCGCGGCTGGAGAGTTGACTGAGAAACAAGTCGAAGTGCTGAGTGCTTGTCGTGATGACTGCGACCGCCTGGACCAGTTGATGCGCGATTTGCTCGACGTCTCGCGTATCGAGGCTGGTGAAAGCAAACCGAGTTTCGAGGCAGTCAGGACGAGAGATCTGCTCGACGCGGCGACGAAGGAATTGCAGCCGCAAGTGGAATCGAAAGGACTGGATTTCAAAGTCGAGGCGCCGATCGACTTGCCTTTAGTGAAAGTCGATCGCTCGCAGGTTGAGCGTGTGCTTGCAAACCTTGTCGTCAACGCGATCCGTTACACGAAACAGGGCGAGATAAAGATCAGCGCACAGACGCGTGGAAATTCTGTGGCCGTTTCTGTTTCCGATACGGGCAGCGGCATTCCCGCTGAGTATCTGCCGCACATCTTCGACAAGTTTGTGCAAGTACCCGGCACCGCTAATGGCGGTGCAGGGTTGGGCCTGGCGATATCACGACTGATCGTCGAAGCGCACGGCGGGCAGATCAGTGTGCAATCCGAGCCGAGCCGTGGCTCGACGTTTACGTTCACGCTACCGGTGTGGAACGGGTCATCAGTACCACGTCGAGCGGGGGCAAGCCCCTCTTCCTG